>CALGVF010000080.1 GCA_937920115.1 uncultured Clostridia bacterium | reverse complement strand
ATCTTCCGACAAACCTTTAACCGCAGATATTATTTCAACTTTACGTTTATTCGCTTCCGCGCCGCTTAAACTCTCTATCGCAACGCCACCCAAAGGCTCGCCGTCAACTTCGTCGCAACGAAAAAACTTTACGACGTTATCTATTTTGTTTATAAGACCGCGTTTCTTTTCAAGAGAATCCTCTCTCGCCTTTCTCAACGCTTCTGCGCCGATTGAAATAAAATCAAGCATAAACTCATCGTCGAGATATTTCCTCGTCATGGCGGTAAGTTCGTCGATAGGCATATCGTCAAGATTTGCATCGGGATTTCTCATCATATAATATCCGAGCGTAAAATAGTTCGGCTCAGGTCTTATTGTCGCCTCGTTCAGAATTTCAGAAATCGATTTTAACGCGTTTATATATTCGTCGCTTACCCTTTTATCCGAATGAGTCGAAGAAGAGTACTCGTTTAAAACAGCCAAAGCCTCTTGCAGTTTGTCGCTCGTAACGACAATATCGGGATGATAAGTGTCCTTGATTCTTTTCAGTACCCCGTTTGCCACGTGCTTAACGTCGACGTGTCGTTTTCTTTCAATTAAAAACAGAGTATTATCTATATCGTCTTTAAGTTCTTCCGCGGCTCGGTGTATCGCGTTGTATCTGCTTTCGAGATGACAACTGTTTACGCAGAAATTATCAAACGTTTTGCACTTCTCGCCGTTCAGCCTTTTAGTCTCTTCGTCGGTGCCTTCGTCCATACGTTCGTTCAGATTTTTCAGGAGCGTATTAAAATTCGCTCTCGCGTTTCTCCTCGAAGAATTGTTCTTCAGAAGCATCGCCTCGGTAATCTGTTTACCGATTTTCATAATCGGGTCGAGCGCGGACAAAGGATCCTGGAAAATCATTGATATTTTGTTTCCGCGAAGTTTAACCATTTCTTCTTCGGATATTTTGAGTATGTCTACGCCGTCGTAAATTATTTCGCCGCTTTCGAGAATCGCGTTACCGGCTAAAATACCCATTATCGCTCGGTTTGTTACAGACTTACCCGAGCCGGATTCTCCGACAATCGCAAAGGTTTCGCCTTTGTACAAATCGAAAGAGATATTTCTTACTGCCTGAACTTTACCGTTTGTAGTACGGAAAGAAATCTTCAAATTCTTTACTTCTAATTTCTTTTCCATATTTTAATCCTCCGTTCCCCGAAGCGACGGGTTGAGTGCATCTCTTAATCCGTTTCCGAATAAATTAAAACTTATCATTAAAAGAGCCATAATTACAGACGGATAAACAATCAGATAAGGATAAGATTGAATATATTGTTGATTATTGGCTAATAGAACACCGAAAGACTGTACACCCTGCAAACCGAGATTGAGGTATGCCAACGTCGATTCACTATAAATAGTACTGACTATCATCAGAATACTTGACGTAATTATCGTACCCAAAGAATTCGGAAGTATGTGTTTAAAAATCAACCTTGCGTCTCCCGCTCCTAAAGTTCTGCTCGCAAGGACATATTCTCCTCCTTTAAAGCGGTAGAACTGAGTTCTTGTTCTTGCAGCAGTCCCCATCCAACCTGTAAGACACAAAGCCAAAAAGAACGTAAGGAAATTGTTTCCGAAATGAAGGATAGCGAGTGTCATTATTACAATCCACGGAACCCCTCCGAGAATATCGCAAAAACGTTCCATTGCCAAATCGACGACTCCGCCGAAATATCCGGAAACAGAACCCCATATAAGACCAAATAAAAAACAAAACGCAGCCGTACACACACCCAACAGCAACGACGTTCTCAACCCGGTAAACATCCTTGTAAACAGATCTATACCGGACGCGTCAGTTCCTAAAATAAATTTAGGCATCTTTGTGTATCCGAATTTGTAATAATTCGGAACAGCCGCTCTCACATCCATTAATTTACCCGTTATAGGATTATACTTTACCGAAAAAACTTCTTCAATCGGGCATTTGTCGTCAAGTTTTTTATAGGTGCTTTCTATATCTTTTTCATCAAAATCGCATAATCCGTCAGCCTTAAATTTCCGCATTTCGGATATTGTATAAGTAACCTCTCTTTCGCCATACACCTTCTCGTAAGTATCGTATACAAAACTGCAGTAATAAACCTCTGACGCATACACACCCTTTCTTCCGGTACTTTTCCAATAACCTTCCGGAACCTTTCCGGACGCATCGATTTTTCGGCGAATCATCTCGCTGGCATCGCCAAAACTTATTTTTGACAGAAGATCATTTTCATCCTCATTATCGCAGGTTATAAAACAATTCTTTATCAATAAATACGTTATACAATCATTGTCGTTTTTTAAACCGAAGAAAAGTTTTACGCCGCTTATTTCAGATAAACCACTGTTTTCCAATGTTTTACTTAGATCAACCGAAAAAGCAGAATAGTCAGAATTCCAATCTTTCAAAATAAGAGTTTTTTCATCATTTTTAAGATATATTCTATACTCTCCGAGCATTTCATTTCGAATGCCGTTTTCTGCGCCGAATTCAACGTTTAGAACGTAATTAGCGACGACGGAAACGGAAAAAGGCGAATCGCTGTTCAACTCAACAATACTTTCGTTATCTCCGAAATTCACATTCTCAAACATAACATACCCGCCTTGACCATATTCCGAGGAGGTGTCAATAAGCGTAGGTTCGGAATCGATTACCAAATTAAGCACTGCCGGCTTATAAAATCCTGCCGGCGTTTCATTAACAAAATCATATAGCACACCCGAAACAGAACCGTCTTTATTGATTTTTTTCTCGTATTTTTTTGTTCCGTCCCAAAAACCGGTACCCGCAGCAAAAAGTTTGGGAGCCAAAAATGCCTCGTCGGCGCTAACGTTGCTAACAGATTTCGCAGAAAAAATCGGAACTATTAAGGACATTATTATTAAGACGCCCAAAACAATCGCGCCAACTATAGACGACTTGTTTTTGCAAAAACGGCGAAAAGAGTCTTTTGCAAAAGAAGACGTTTTTGTGGTGAATTTTTCGTCTGAAATTCTGTTTTCGCCATGTACAAATTTAAATGAAGACTCTGTAAAATTATATTTTGAATTATCAAACTTATTGTCCATCTTACTTCGCTCCCATTCTTATTCTCGGGTCAATAAAACCATACGATAAATCCAATACGACCCCTGCAAGCAAACTCACAGTGGTAAATATCGCCATATCCACAAAAAGTATATTATAATCTTTTGCCGACAAGGCAATTATGAAAAGTCTTCCGATTCCGGGGATTCCATACAAATTTTCAAGTATCATCGAACCACCCATAATTCCTATGAATTCGGCAAGAATTGACGGGAAAATGGGCACCATTGCATTTTTTAGAGCATGTCTGAATATTGTCTGTTTACGCGTAAGCCCCTTCGTCCTCGCGAGCAACAAATACTCGCTTTCCATGACCTCACACAATTCCGCGCGCACAAATCGACAGTAACCGCATATAGAACCGAATGAGAGACAAAAAACGGGAATTATGTATCCCAACACTTTTAGTTTCAACGGATCGGTGGGATTTGGCCACTGCGTAGGCAAAACATTGTTCTTATAACACAACAATAACATCATGAACGTTATCAAGATGAAACTCGGTAATGATATAAAAATCATAACAAGCGTCGATATTATATGATCTATCATTGTATTTTTTTTCAAAGCAGCCCATATTCCCAAAAGAATCCCTATCGGGACAGAAAACAAAACGGATATAATATTTATCCGCATCGAAGTGAGAAGTTGTTCACCGATAATCACCGTCGCTTTCACATTCGGCGAAATAGTCTTTGAAACGCCCCAGTCCCAATGACACACGATATTTTTTATCCATACGCCATACTGCTGCATTACCGGCACTGTATAGTAATACACCACTGTTCCGTTCGATAAAGTAACAAAATCAAACGGCGTAGCATCCTGTCTTTCGTACTTGCTTGACGACATATATCCCAATCTTACCTGTTCGTCGTAATATGCGATACGTTGCTCCGGCTTACCCAAAAACTTATCAAGCGGTAACAGTTTCACGCAAATAAACGAAAGCGATATAATTATAAATGTAGTTACAAAGGCAAGAAAAATCCTTTTGAAAACATATTTTAACATCTCTACTCCAATGTAGGCGTAAAGGCAATAAGGTAATTTAGCCTTATTGCCGATACACACTACAGATATTTATTCAATTCTGCATCCTTTTATTGAAAAGAAACTCTTGCAGTTACTATTGCAGCCGTCGGCTGTCCGTTTAACGTAAACGAGAAATACACGTCAAAGCCCTGATTATCGTCAACAGGTACCTTTGCAATCTCCGATGCGGGAACTGCGATTCTTATTGTTAAAGTATCACTCTCGGCGTTATAATCGCAGGTATACATCGTTTCATCAAGAGACCATTCATTATAATTATCCTCGCCTCCGCCAAAGATAACAAGATCCTCAAAGTCAACAGAAGTGACAAGTTTATTATTCTTAATCACTATCGTGACGTCATAACTTCCGTCGTCTTTTTTAACACTTTCAACTTCATCCAATTCGTAAGATTTTGCCAATTTTCCTTTATCGACAATGCTTAATTCTTGAGTCGTCTGATACAAAGCATCAAAAGACCATCTCTTGCCTCCATACACCAAGGCTTCGGTTAAAGTATTCGTATCTATAGCCCAGTTAAGCGTAAAGTTGCTCGAAATTGTCGGATCTGTCGAGTTTACATTGAAGAACGACAAAGGATCAAGAGGATTTCCGGAAATCGAACCGAATCCTATATCGAACTGACCTGTCATTATTTTGTTATAACATTCCATATAAGACGTAGAACCACACCAGAAGTCGCATTCAAGTTTGTATTTTCCGCCGGATACAGAGTCGTCGTTGAACGCCGTTTCCCAATACTGTTTAACATATTTATGATACGGCTCGTTCATAGATTCATCAAACCAAGCAATTTCAAGTTTTATGGTCGTCGGGTTTTCTTTTGTTCCGGGACTCATAAGTCCGTCCGACTCTAACTCGTCAAGTGCCATACGGAAGTATTCGCGCGCAAGTTCCAAATTGTAACCGTACCCGTCCGTGTTTGCCAATAAACTCTTTACCGCATCTTTATGCGCGTCGGTTGCATTATAAGAAATACCGTTCTCCGGATCCGACATGTAATTTGACGAGAAATAGTTTACAGAACCGACTCTTCCTTTTGCTGTTGCAAATGCCAATCTGTCAAACGCATAAGACAAAGCCTGACGGAAGTGAGTATTCGACAATGCGGGTTTAACATCCCAGTACTTGTCTTCAGTCGTCTGAGAATAAGTTCCGTTTTTACCGAAAAGAGAAACCCATGCGTCTTTAGAAAGTGCGTTTATATTTAATTTGAATACTGAGTCGCCTGTGGTTGTTTTTGTACGAGGATCGCTACTATATTCAGCAAGGTAGGTATCAGGTATTCCGCTAGCGTCAAGTTTTCCCGCAAGGAACTCCTTAATAGCAGCCTCTTTGTCAGTTTTTGCCGCAGGTAAAACGTTTATGTGGATACCTTTAATTTTGTATTTAGAGTCGGCATAAACATAATTCGGATTCTTTTTAAATACTATTTGCTGATTCGAATCCCATCTTTCAAGAGTGTACGAACCTAAAGACAAAGAGTTATCAACAGGAGTCGTTGTTTTGTCTTCATTATAGCCAAGATAGCTATCTACTCCGACAAGATCAATAAAGTCTTTCGGAACAGGCATGTAAAGACCGGTAGACATATAATACCTTGCGTTAAACATGGTCACGGGCGCTCCAAGCGTAAACTGGAAGTAGGTCTTTCCGCCTTCTTCAACAAGTTTACGCCAACTCCGCTGAAATCGACAGTTTCATCAACTCCTTTAGCGGAATTTTTGGTTGCTGCATAATACTCTTTTGCTCCTTTTATAGCGGCTGCGCCCGTTTTGTTTGCCAACTCGCCGCCGCGGTATAATCCGTTCGCCTGATTAAGCAATAACTTGAACGGAGTAAGAAAATCTTCATAGGCAACATCCCTGTCGTTGAACGCAGCGCGATCTGCAAGCGTACTATTTGTATTGTATTTGAGTCCGCTACGAATTTCAAATCTCCATGTATCGGTCTGACCGTTAGCGTCGAGTTCGCCTACAGGTTCAGGATCCGCCACAGCAAGTTCCGGTACCCAATCGTATCCGTCTTTACTGTCATTCATAAAGTTCGTGTAATAATTCGCCCCCATATATGCGTAAAGATCGGAAACCTGCGATCCCTGATCGTTTAATCCGTTAATGGTGGCAGGATCATCCGTTTCATAGGTATGATAATATCTTTTCCACGCTTCGACGTTTTCCGCTACAAGATCATCGGTTATATCTCCCTCAGCCAAAACTCCAAATCCGTAACCGACGATGTAATTCGGCGCGCCAAGGGTAATACGCGGATTATACATAACGTATCCGCCGTTTTCAAACAAAGATATACCAAGCATTCCGTTACGCCTCGATTTTGCCGAGAATCTTTGTTTTTTCATCATTATCCAAGCCGGAGTAATTAAGAAGTCCGTCCGCAGCAGGAACAGCCTCAGCCATTTTATTTGCCGCGTCTCTGTACGATTCTTTCGCTTCCGTAATATTCTTGGCTGCATCGATCGCGCTTAAACCTGCAGCAAGTTGCGCCGCAACATTTGCGTCTACAGTTGCATCTCCCACTGTTCCGATCGCCGAATACAGATTAGATAAATCGTATTTAAGATATGACTTATATGAATCCATATCAGTATAATCGGCATCATCACGATATGTCGGTTGCTCATCAGGTTTACTTTCGGAAGTCGAGTCGTCTTTACAAGACGCAAAACAACCGATAACCATTAACATTGCCAACAAAAGTGTCAAAAGTTTTTTCATTTATTTACCTCCAAATTTTATTTGCCGCATTTAGTTTTTGCGGCTTCAAATTTTTTATTCAATCGCTCCGTTGTCAAATGCAAATTTCTTCGCCTGTCTTTAAGAGTGTTCCTTTACGTTTTAACGTAAAGGAAAGAGCGACGCTCTTTCGGAATTTCACACTTCTCTGACGCTTTGCCGTCTTTCGCTCAAAACGACATAAAAAAGTATAAAATACATTTCACGATTGAATTTGTTTGTATTCTATCACATATCTATCGCAATGTCTACCGATTTTTTGCCCTTTTTGTATTTGATTTTCTTATACCCATTATTAAAAACCCCGCTTTTTCTTTGTTTTTTAATAATATTCATCGTTTTTATGAGTAAATGTATAAATACTCACCATTGTGTATGTTTATACAATGTATAAGCAAAACAAATATCTCCATGTAATTCCCAATTTAATACAGAAAGTTATGTAAGTAAAAAGGACAACGTCTAAAGCATTGTCCCTTTTTTGCATTTA
>CALGVF010000079.1 GCA_937920115.1 uncultured Clostridia bacterium | reverse complement strand
CTCAAAATCCCGTGGTAGCGATACCGTGTCGGTTCGACCCCGACCAGCGGCACCAACGCAAAACAGGAAGTTTAAACGCTTCCTGTTTTATTTTTACCAACAATGCTTCTTTGTTTTTCCTTTTTTTACTTAAAATATGTCCTTGACAAAATTTAAAGATTTTTCGTTTTCCCAACTTTTCCCAAAATTTATTGTGAAAAACGATTTTGTTAGTTTTCCAAATCCTTAATCACTTTGATAGCAACACCTTGTATTTGGCAACTATTAACAACAATATCTTTCATTCGTTTGTTTTCGGGATGAAGTACGATTATTCCTTTTTCGTTATCGGGACGATAGCGTTTAAGAGTTACTTCATTCTCCACAAGTGCAACTACAATATCGTTATAATCCGCAGTTTCCTGTTGTCTTACAAGCACAAGGTCACCGTCATTGATACCTACGTCAATCATTGAATTTCCGCTTGCCGTGAGCAAAAAACACTTTTTTGCGTTTCCCACGAACGATGCCGGGAGTCTAACATATCCGTCTATGCACTCATACTCTTCTGCAAGCGGACCACAAGGAACATATCCGAGTTTTGCAACCGACACGGTTTTCTCCGTCCTCGACTGCTCTATGGACTCATACCCATATTCGCCTCTCGCTATTATTCCTTGTTCCGTCATATACTCCAAGTATCTCTGCACAGAACTCTTTCCAACTCCCAACGCTTCAGCTATTTCTCGAATGGGAGGTATTCTCCCCCTTTGCTCGCATTGGTCTTCAATGTATGACTTAATTCTTTGAACTAACTCGCTGTCTTTTGTTCTCATTTTGTGATGGCCCTCACTTATCTATTCGGGACATTTGTCCCTGATAGCAACACCATTATACTTCTTTTGTTCAAAGAAGTCAAGGCTCTAAAGGGTATAAAATTAGGGGTGTCCGCACTCCATGACACCCCTAAATTTTTTGAAAAAAAAATGGCAGTCACCACTTGACTACCATTTTAGTCTTCTATATTTTCAAGCGTAAACAACGGACTATCAAAAAAAGCATTTAGTCCAATACCCAAGCCTTGGCACAATGCGCTAATCGTTCTAATGTTGACGGCAATGTTTCGACGTTTCTTGATATCGCCTATTGTTGACTGATCTACTCCCGTGAGCATAGAAAGACGGTATGCGGTCATTTTCTTTTGCTCCATGAGTTCTATAAGTCTTACCGATACTGCATCGCCAATAGTCATGACTGCACCTCCTTTACTTGTTTTTCGCTCAGTAATAGTATAGACTTTTTATTTTTGAAAATACTGGGCAAAAACCCAGTATTGCTTGATTTTCGCCCAGTATTTTGATATAATTTTTGACGTGAGGTGCAAATAAGTGAAAACAGTGTGCGTTACAGGGCATCGCCCAGCTAAACTACCTTGGAAATACAAAAAAGAAGGACCCGATTACGATGAGTATATCGAGTCCCTTGCTTGTTGTGTGGCTGAATATATTGATGATGGTTATAGCCATTTTATTTCAGGAATGGCTCTCGGGGTGGACATGGATTTTGCCGAAATTGTCCTTGGATTAAAAAATGAATATGGTCTTAACATCTCTTTAGAATGCGCTATTCCCTGCCCAAACCAGACAATGAAATGGTTGCCAAGTGAAATTGCAAGATATAACAATATCCTTGAAAAGGCAGATAAAATAACGCTGGTAAACGACCACTACTTCCGCGCCTGTATCCCACACTGTCACAGCAGGTTCTCGTGTATGTGCAAAAAATTCAGCCTTTGCTACCTGATACCCCGCAAGACTTACTTCTTCTTGTTCTTCTCCGGCAACAAGTTCTTCTTGTATATAATCATCTTTATTCATTGGTTATCACCGCCTTCATTCTTAATTCTTTCCGCACTTTCCATTAATTCCGAATGGGTCAAAATCGGCACTTGTGTTTGACCATCTACCATTACACAATCAGCCCCACTATTCCAGTCTCCATGCCTTTTCGAATAGTACAAATCATTATCAAGGCTAAAATCATAGAATTCATCCCCAAACGAATCTTCCCATTCTTCTGGACACACAGCGGTGCGGCGCTTACGTTTTCCGCTTTCGTCTGTATCAAAAAGAACAAGCGGCATTGCATTAGAGAGATTAAAAATCATTATCTTATCAGCCCCTTTCTCTATCCATGTTCCCAACACCCTATAATTGAAATCAGGATTCCACTCCATAATTTGAAATAATGCTTTATTGAAGTGTGGACACGATATGGTTTTTATTAGAACGGGTTGTCCTTTACTGGTTCTCCAAGCAATACTGAAAGTATCGTTTTTATCACACGGCCGTATAGCAATTTTTCTTTCGGTGGGATGCAATAGCAACTGGATGTAAGAATAGTTCGTTAATTTTTTTCCTACCGAAGTATTAAACATTATCTTCTCGGCAGAAAAATTCATACAAGGTAATTCTGACCGTGCAGTTAAAAATTGTCCTCTCACAACCTGATATCCTGTTAAATCAAAATTACTGAAATATGATCGTTTGACTTTCTGGACTGTTTTGGTTACACGCACACTATCGGATGCGTCGTAATAAGCATTTGGATCGTCATTACACCAATGATGATTTATCGGTACATATCCTTGGAATACTCCCATATCTATTACATGCATGAAGTGCAACCCACCACGCATTCCGTGTCTACGATTTTCCAAAAGCGTTTGAGCCGCTTCATATTGTTCAATCGTTATAATTGCCGGGTGATGCCTTTCATAAAGGTATTGATCTCGATTTTGCCTATTTTTTCGTTTCTTATGCTCATATATGTCGTATGTAAATGTCTTCCATGTTAACACACTTCCGCAATATCGTTCATTGCGAAGAATATAATTAATCGAGCCCGAATTCCATTTTTTATTTCCAAGTTTCGTTGGAACATTGAGGTCTGTTAATAACGAGGCTATTCCGTCCACAGAATACCCCGCTAAAAATGCATTAAAAATAAAACGTATTACTGCGGCTTCCGACTCTTCAATTTCAAGAATGCCATACTTGATATATCCGCCTGCGGCATCGCGCGGTCTCCTATACCCATATAACTCCGGAGTCAGCAATTTTTTACTCTTGAATCGCTCTTTCAACGACCAAATCATGCTTTCACTCTTTTTAACAGACTCTTCCTGTGCAAAGGAGGCTAAAATTGACAAACGCAATTCGGAATCTTCTGTTATGGTATAAAGACCATCAGTTTCAAAAAAGACGCCTACGGGAGGATTTTGTGCCTTCAATTCACGCACCAATGAAACACAGTCTATAAGATTTCTCGCAAAACGTGACACTGCTTTTGTTACTATAAGGTCATATTTTCCCTCTCGGCAAGCCGCTATCATGGCATTAAACTCATCTCGTTTTTTAAGAGATGTCCCGGAAATCCCCTCATCGGCATAAATGTGTTGCAAATCCCAATTAGGATGACTTCCCACAAGGTTTTGATAATGTTTTTGTTGCAATTCAAAAGAAGTCAATTGTGCGTCATTGTCCGTACTTACACGACAGTATGCACACACTCGAAGTCTTGTGTTTCGACTGTATATATCTTCTTTTTCTCTGGCTGGAATAAAATACCCACCCGCCTCGTTTTCGACTTTTTTGTATAACTCATTGATTGTTTCTTGCCTATTCATTATCGCCCTCACCGCGTGCCATTATCCAATACCAACCATTTTTCTCTTTTACCGATTTGATTGCAAGTTGTTCTTTGGCCGTGTTGACTGTTCTTTTTGATATTCCATTATTCATACATTCTGTTAAAATCATTTTCGCCGAGCATTTTCCATTTTTTAATAAATCTTGAATTATAAATTTTGCTCTATCGAGCTTATCGTCTGCATCTTTGAAATCGTTCTCCATTATATCTTTTATTGTCAATTTACTCCTGTTCATCCAAGTTATCGTTGAATTCATATTAATGCGAAATATTATCGAATCGCCAAGTGGCGCAAGGTTACTTTTTATATGTGCAAGGATTCTAACATTACTTTCTTCAGGCACTTTCGCTATCATTAAGACACTTCGTGCAGCAGCGGCTATATCAATAGAACCCAATCCCCGATATAACCCGTTAGCACTTTTCCCCTTACTCATATGACCTATTAAGATTACCGCACAATTTCTCCGTGCTGCCATTTGCGACAATCTATTCATAATAGGACGAATATCCCCGGCACGGTTCATATCCGTACCGTTACCAAAATAGGCTTGTATCGGATCCAATATCAATACTCTCGCATTTGTTTCATCTAATACCTTTTCCAGTCTTTCGTCTCCCATAGACAATGAGGCATCTGTTTCGTCTATGTATGCTACGTTGTCCAAATTTGCCCCACAAGCCTTCAAACGCGGGCAAATCGTATTTTCTTTACCATCTTCATTATTTTGGTATACAACGGCACTTAAAGCCGTCTTTTTATTTATAAAAGGCAGAGTTTCCCCATTGGAAACTATTGCCGCTAAATTCAATGCAAAAGTAGATTTTCCATCACCGGGATCGCCTTGGATAATCGTAATTTTTCCATAAGGAATATACGGATACCATAACCAATCAACATTTTTACATTCAACGTTGTTGTAATAATTGATTTTGTATGGTTTCGCGTCCAAAGTATATTACCTCCCCTTTCAAAAGCGCTGGCTCTTTTCACAAAAAAACTCTATAATATAGTTGCAACCGCATCGCGTTGCTCATTGGTAATACTACCAAAGGAATTCATGCATTTGTTAAACCGTTTTCGATACTTCTCGTATTTCCACTAATATTCTAACATTTGTTTGACTTTCCTCTATAATACTTTTGTCCTAATAGCAATGGTAAATAGTCAAATAATATAAGACATTTGTCCAAACATCATTTCGACTTTCCAAACTTCTTTAATTGCTATCAAATTAAAGGAGGTATTGTCATGGATAATAGCAAATTATGGACAAGTGCCAAGTTTTTTGAAAGACTCGATTTTTTCTTGTCTGCAAAGAACTGGACGCTCTATCGACTCTGTAGTGATGTTGATATTACTGTCGATGCCATTTACAAAATGCGAAGACGTAATACCCTGCCGAGTTTGCAATCAGTCTGCATCATTTGTGATGCCCTTGGCCTTTCTCTTGCCGAATTTTTCAGCGTAGAGATATTGAGTCCAGATTGTAAAGCCATCATGGATAGTTTTGAAACAATTTCAAATCAATCTTTATCCGCTTTGGCTATTCTCGTTCAGCACCTTAAATAAGGATTTCACACGGACGCATGGTTTGCCCTCTAATCAAGCGAAATTTGGTTTTCGCCTGACTTTATCGCTTGGTTAGAGCAAGCCTTCCATGCGTTCCTTCTTACCTATATACTTGGTTTTTGCCCAGTATAAAATCATAAAAAAAGCCCGAACAGATTCTCTTCTGCTCGGCCTATCCATATTCAAATCCTACATATTCAGTATATAAGCGTCCTACCTACATAGGTGGTTTGTCGTTAATGTCTCGGCAAATCGAGACACTCTAACTCGGTCATTTTCGGGGTAAAATAGGTAATTCACCCCTATTCACCATTAAAAATTGTAAGAAAAATGCCGAATTCGTCTCTTTTTCGTCGAGACAAATTCGACATCATCCGTGGCCCCCGAGTAGGGTTTGAACCTACGACCCTCCGGTTAACAGCCGGATGCTCTGCCAGCCGTTTAGGTTTGTAAGGTAAGTAAACCTCTCTATCGTTCAGTTATTCTATTACTTTCCAACTGCCTGTTTTATCCGATCCATTACGTTCTATTATACCTTGTTCCTTTAACTTTCCTATATTACGAACAATAGTCGATTCGTTTTTGTTAAGTTTGTCGGCTATTTCTTTTACCGTTATTTCCGAATTTTCTTTCAGACAATTTATAATCTTTTGTTGCGTCGCAGATAATTTTACACTTGCATTTACACTTGCATTTACACTTGCATTTTCTGTCTGCAAAATAGACATCGCAGCATCATCGTATTTGAATTTTACATCAATAAAATGCTCCGAAATACCAAAGATGCTCTGCGGATAGACTTTTAATATCTTTTTCATTCCGGATCCGAGTTGTTCGCATAAATCCATATCGGAGAATATTCTCATCAACTCTTTATTACGCGGGAGCGACCTTCCTTCAAAGAACTCTTTTTCGGACAAGCCAATCGGAAGTCCGCCCGAAGAAATTACTTCAATTCTATCATCGTAAATTTCAAACACGGGATACGCTCCGCCGATATAATCATTATGAATAATCGCGTTAAGAACAGCCTCGCGCAATGCCGACTTATCTACCAGCCTGATTTCTTTTCTTTGCGCCTTACCGCCGACTCGAACAACCGTAGCGTTCGCAACGTTCAAGCGTTCTAAAACGTTCATTGCCGACTTAATAAGACAGCATCTTCCGAATTCATTCCGCTCGATAATATCTAATTTCTCCGTTCCCTTAAAGCGAGCAACCTTTATCGACGTTCCGTTGTTGTCTGCCATAAGATATGCCGCGTAATTATATTTGCCGTCATCGGTAAATAAATCGAGATTTTTCAAAAAATGACTTCCCGAGACGTCATATCCTTTTTCTTCATAAAAGATTTTCAGTTGCGTGAAAGTCAGTTCCTGATTAGGTGCGACAACGTTGTGGAGAGTATTATGGATGCGACGAGAGAATAATCCGTCAATCATTGTTTGCGTCATTTGCGCCGCCTGCGTTCCAACGCGAATAAAACAACCATTCGGAGTCATACCGTATTTTTTTAAATAGTACGGTTTTTCTAATCCACCTGCAACCGTAACGACGATGTAATTTTTATCTTCGTTATTTTTTATTTCAACGGTAAACAAACCCATCGCGGATGGCAAAATATTGTTCTTAATTCTATCTGCTATCGCAAGCGCTGTTTTATCTGCGTTATCAATGCCACACAAATTTCCGTTATCTTCCGCTCCGATTATAATCTGCCCGCCGAGAGTATTCAGAAACGCATCTACTTCTTTTTCTAACGAATCATTCAGTATTTTCTTCAACTCTGTTTTTTCGTTTTCATGAAAAATCATCACGCAGATTCTCTCCTATCAACCAAAACTTTACATATTCATTGTATCATATTTTTTACCTTTTTTCAACTGCTATATATACTTTCAAAAAGTTTTTATTGCTTGTATACCATGAATTCAACCCCAAAGTACACAATTTTTAATTATTAACGTTTTAATATCGTCATTTTACGACAATCAATTTTAGTTTTATAATCTAAATTCTTAGTATAATTTAGAGGCTTTAATATAAATAGATTTCATTTTTACGGATACCCTAATTTTTTTGCCTGTTTTCGGGCGTGGGGTTGTAGCACAGAGAAAAACGAAAGTCAACGGGAAAAATTAAC
>CALGVF010000078.1 GCA_937920115.1 uncultured Clostridia bacterium | reverse complement strand
GGGGCAAAGGGTAATCGACACTCTTTTCCCGATAGCGAAAGGCGGCGTGGCGGCAGTTCCCGGACCGTTCGGGAGCGGAAAGACGGTCGTTCAGCATCAACTCGCGAAGTGGGCGGACGCCGAGATAATAGTATACGTCGGTTGCGGCGAACGCGGAAACGAAATGACGGACGTTTTAAACGAGTTCCCCGAACTGAAAGACCCCAAAACGGGCGAACCGCTCATGAAGAGAACGGTTCTGATAGCCAACACTTCGGATATGCCCGTCGCGGCGAGAGAAGCGAGCATTTACACGGGCATAACGATAGCCGAGTATTTCAGAGATATGGGCTATAACGTGGCGATAATGGCGGACTCGACTTCGAGATGGGCTGAGGCTCTCAGAGAAATGAGCGGCAGACTCGAAGAGATGCCGGGCGACGAGGGTTATCCTGCTTACCTTGCGTCGAGACTTGCGGAGTTCTACGAGAGAGCGGGTATAGTAAAAGTTCTCGGAAAAGAGGACAAAGTCGGCTCGGTCTCGGCGATAGGAGCGGTTTCCCCTCCGGGCGGCGACCTTTCCGAACCCGTTTCGCAGGCGACTTTGAGAATAGTAAAAGTATTTTGGGGCTTGTCGGCTTCGCTTGCGTACAAGAGACATTTCCCCGCTATCGATTGGCTTATAAGTTATTCGCTTTACGCTGACAGAATGTCGGAGTGGTACCGAAAGAACGTAGGCGACGACTTTATGGAACTTCGGGCGTTCGTCATGAACGTATTGCAGGAAGAGGCGAGTCTCGACGAGATAGTAAGGCTCGTCGGTATGGACACTTTGTCGTACAAGGACAGAATGACCTTGGAAACGGCGAAAATGATAAGAGAAGACTACCTTCACCAAAACGCATTCCACGAGACGGACACTTACACCTCGCTCAACAAGCAGTACAAGATGCTCAGACTTATAAAGAAATTCTACGAACTCGGCAACGAGGCCGTCGCGAAATATGCGGACATAGACGAGATTACGGCAATCGGAGCGAAAGAGAAAATCGGCAGAGCGAAATATATAGAGGAAAGTTCGATAGCGCAGTTCGACGAGATAGAAGCCGAACTCGAAAGCGAAATGAACGCTCTTTGCGAGAAGGGAGACAGCGATGTATAAGGAATATAAAACCATAAAGGAAGTAGTCGGACCGCTTATGCTCGTAGAGGGCGTGGAAGGGGTTAAATACGACGAACTTGTGGAAGTAACGCAGGAAAACGGCGAAATAAGAAGAGGAAAAGTCTTGGAAGTTAAGGACGACAAGGCGGTCGTACAACTTTTCGAGAATACGCAGGGTCTTAAAATATCTACCTCGAAAGCGAGATTTTTAGGCAGGAGTTTGTCTTTAAATCTCTCCGAGGATATGCTCGGCAGAGTATTCGACGGAATGGGCAACCCCCGCGACGGCGGCTCGCCGATTATTCCCGAGAAAACGAGAGACGTAAACGGCGAACCCATAAACCCCGCCGCGAGAAATTACCCCAACGAGTTTATTCAGACGGGTATTTCCGCAATCGACGGGCTTAACACCTTGGTCAGAGGTCAGAAACTTCCCGTATTTTCGATGAGCGGACTTCCGCACGCCGAACTCGCCGCTCAGATAGCGAGACAGGCGAGAGTTTTAAACGCCGACGATAAATTCGCAGTCGTTTTCGCCGCGATAGGTATTACTTACGAAGAAGCGGAATATTTCGTAAACGACTTCAAAAAGACGGGAGCGATAGAGCGTACCGTACTTTTTACCAACCTTGCTAACGACCCCGCCATAGAGAGACTTGCGACTCCGAAAATGGCTCTTACTTGTGCGGAGTATCTCGCATTCGATAAAGGAATGCACGTTCTCGTCATTATGACCGATATAACCAACTACGCAGAAGCGTTGAGAGAAGTTTCCGCGGCGAAAAAGGAAGTGCCGGGCAGAAGAGGTTACCCCGGTTACCTTTACACCGACCTTGCGACCCTCTACGAGAGGGCGGGAAGAATAAGAGGAAAGGAGGGGTCGATAACTCAGATTCCCATTCTCACGATGCCCGAGGACGACAAGACGCACCCCATTCCCGACCTTACGGGGTACATTACGGAAGGGCAGATTATACTGTCGAGAGAACTCTTCAAAAAGGGCGTTAATCCACCCATAGACGTACTTCCGTCACTTTCGAGACTTAAAGACAAGGGTATAGGAGACGGCAAAACGAGAGAGGATCACGCCGACACCATGAACCAACTTTTCTCCGCTTACGCGAAAGGAAAGGAGTGCAAAGAACTCTCGGCGATACTCGGCGACAGCGCTCTTACGGCGACCGATAAACTCTACGCGAAGTTTGCGGAAGAGTTCGAGAAGCAGTACGTTTCGCAGGGATTCGATACGAACAGGTCGATAGAGGAAACGCTCGATATAGGTTGGAAACTTCTTAAAATTCTGCCGAGAAGCGAACTCAAACGTATTAAGGAAAAGTATATCGAAAAATATCTGAACAGGTAAAGAAATGGCAAGGCTTAACGTAAACCCCACGAGAATGGAGTTGAAAAAACTGAAAAGCAGACTATCCACGGCGACGAGAGGTCATAAACTCTTAAAGGACAAGTCGGACGAAATGATAAGGCGTTTCACCGTTCTTATCAAGGAAAACAAGAGGCTTCGGGAAGAACTCGAAAGCGAACTTTCCGACTGCCTTCAACAGTTTTCCACGGCTTCCGCATACTCGTCCGCTGACGAGATAGAGAAAGCGTTTTCGATGCCCGTATCGACGGTAGAAGCGGAGTTTTCGGTTACGGACTTTATGAACGTGGAAGTGCCGAAAATAGAGATAAACGAAACGGACTCGAAAGCGACTTACCCGTACGCATTCGCCGAACTAACGAGCGAAGCGGACTATTCGGTTGCAAAGACGGGAAAACTTGTCGGAAAACTTTTGAAACTTGCGGAAATCGAAAAGACGGTAGCGATGCTTGCGGTAGAAATCGAGCGGAACAAGCGTAGAGTAAACGCTTTGGAATACGTAATGATACCGCAGATAGAAGAGACGATAAAGTATATCAAGAGCAAACTTGACGAAAACGAGCGAGCGGCGACGACGAGACTTATGAAAGTCAAAGATATGTTGCAGTAATTTCTTGTCAAATAAAATCACTTAAAAGCGAGGAGAGCAATCTCCCCGTTTTTATTTTATATAAAATATTTTTGCTTATTGTTGACAGGGTGAAAACTATATGTTAAAATAAAGATAATAAGTTAAAAGGAGGAAAAATATGCTTGATGAAGAACGCATTGCTTTAAACGAAGAAGATAAGCCGTTGAAGAGCAAAACGCGTTATACGTTGGTTCCCGAGGATGAGGGAAAGGAAGAAATGGTTGTTTGCGAGGTGTGCGGCTACGCGAACCCGAAATATACCGCTATCTGCAAGAAATGCAGTAATTATTTGACTAAATAAAAAATATTTATTTTACGGGAGAAAAAGATATGTCGAAAAAAATTGATAAAATGGCTGACGGCGAGTTAGCCGAGAAAATCAAAAACGGTTCAATCGATCTCGATGAACTTAACATTTCAAAGTTGGCTCACAGAAACGCTTTTTTAAGCGCGGTGCATGATAAGCCGAATCTTTTAGGTAAAATCACGGCGGTGGAATCGAAGCAGTTTATTAAACTTGCGATGAAGGACAACCCCGACAACTTCGTCTACTTAAAGAAAGAGCAGTACACCGACGAATTTGCTCAGATGTTTATAGCGAAGAGAATGGAGTCGTCTCAAAAATCTGCGGAAGAAGAGAATCCGAGCATAGTCGTTCAAAAAAGTTTGGATAACAAGTTGGTTCTGAACTACTATTACGTTTCGCCCGCAGGCGACGAAATCTACTATTTCGATAACGAACTTCAAGTGCCGACTTCATTAAAATCGAAACTGAAAGTTACAATGAAACTCGTAGACGCGGTCTCGCTTATAAATAAACTCGACAAAGACCTTTCGTACCTTGTCGGCGACGTTATAAAGGTTGCGTTGACGGATATTTTAATATCGGCGTATAAAGCGTACTTCAACGAGTATCTGAAAAACAATAAGGTCGGATATTACACCTTGTGCGCTTCGACGAAAGATCTCGAAGACGGTTTGAAAAACCTGCTTCAAAATCAACTTAAAGAGTACGGAATCGAAATAACCGATTTCTTGATAAAGAAAATTGATATCCCTAAGGATATGCAATATAAAATCGAAGACCTTGCGTTCC
>CALGVF010000077.1 GCA_937920115.1 uncultured Clostridia bacterium | reverse complement strand
AAGAAAAAAACGGCAATAATATAAAGTTGACAATAGAATAAAAAACGCCGCCGCGAAACCAAAGCGGCGGTTTCGCGGCGGCAAAAACCCGAAAAATACGGATTAAAACCCGAAAGAAAAATCAATCCGTCTGACGGAACGAATTTCTGTATTCCGCAGGCGAGACTTTGAACTTGTTTTTGAATTTCTGAGCGAAAAAGGACGAGTTGTCGTAGCCTACGCTCGACGACACGGTGATTACCGACAAGTCGGTGGTCGAAAGCAGTTTCGCGGCGTAAGAAAGCCTTAAATCGGCGACGTACTCGATAATAGTCTTGCCGACGTACTTTTTGAAGAGTTTTATAAAGTGTGAATGAGAGTAGGAACTAAGCCCTATGATGTCGTTCACACGCATCGAAAAGACGGTCGGGTCCTGTAACTTTTGCAGGAAAGTGAGAATGTCTTTCGGTACGAATTTTTCCGAAGTATTTTCAACGTAAACGCCGAGCAGATACATGACGATTGAAGTTAAAATGGCGTTGCGGCTTTCTTTCGCGTCGAGACATTCGGCTTTGTTGAGCCTGTCGTGCAACTCGTTGAACGATTCCATAGACAGTTTTATTTTAATGGGTTTCGTCTGTTCGTTGAGTTGCGAGTAAAGGTCGGGACTTAAAAGCCCCGTGAGTTTCTTCATCAGTTCGAGCGAAACGCATACGTCTCTTCGCCTTATCGGAAGGTCGGAAGTCTGTTTATGCACGTGGTTGGGACCGAGCAGCAAAAACACCCCCGGGGTAGAGTAGAACGCTTCGCCGTTGACGAGGTTCACGCCCGTTCCGTCGGTAGTTGCGGTGAACTCCCAATCGCTGTGACGGTGAATAACCGTGTCTTCTTTCCACAAAAAAGTGTTGATATCGTCGGGTTGTAATTTGGGGATAAGTTTTTTAACTTTTCTCCTGTCCATATTATTTATGTATTGAGATATGTCCATACGCACATTATAACTTCGTCGGGACTATTTGTCAACGATAGAGCGAAAAATAATAAAAAAACAATGTGTTACGATAAATAAGCGATTGAATGTCGATATACGAGATGATAAAATAATAATGCTAAGGACGTGAGATGGCGATTTTGTGTATATAAGTATCTCTCGTTCGGCAAGGGGTATACCCCTTTTCTCTGCGTTCCGCAGAGAAATACTCTTAACGGCAAAAAGATTTGCGGAAACCGCAAGTCAAAAAAATAAAAGGAGAAAAGAATATGATGAAACTTTTCAAAAAACTGACGGCAGTGACGATGGCAATCGCCGCGACGTTAACAATGGCTGTATCTTGCGGAGGCGACGGCGGAGAATCCAAGACCCCTGCCGGCGAATCGGGAAAGACCCCGACGTCGACTCAGGAACCTACGAGTATAGACTCGTCGAAGACCGCTTTAAACGTAGCGGTATTCAACTCGGGTCTCGGAACCGTGTACTTCGACGAAATGGCAAAAGACTTTACGGAGTATGTAAAAGATAAATCGTACGAAACGGGCAAAACCGGCGTTCAGATTATCCCTTACAAAGAAAAGGAGAAATTGAAACCCGGCACGCTTGACACTTCGATACTCTCGAGCGAGAACGTGCTTTACTTCCTCGATCAAGGTAACTATACGAAATATGCCGGCGGCAATTATTTTGCAAAGGTTACAGACATCGTAAACGAGAAATACCTCGACGAAGACGGCAATATCGCTAATGATACCAAGAAAGCGGCAACTCAGTCTATTAAGGATACGATGCTCGACGGTTATGCGGAATGTTTCGATTATAACGGCACGGGCGAGTATTACGCTATTCCGTTCTGGGTTTCCGTTCCCGGCATAATCTATGACGCGGAATTGTTTGACGAACATGGATACTTTTTCAAGGCTGACGGCAAACTCGGCGCAACGCTGGCAGATATCAAGGATAAAAAATGCTCTGCCGGTCCCGACGGAGAGTTGGGTACCGCCGACGACGGACTTCCGACGACGTGGAACGATTTCGTTAGCCTTATGAACTATATGGTAAACGACAACGTAACCCCGTTTACTTGGGACTCTGCACACGAATATCAGCGTTCGGGCGTATTCACGCAGATTTGGGCTAACTACGAAGGGTATGAAAACTTCATGCTCAACTACACCTTTAACGGTACCGATACCGATCCTGCAATAGGCGAAATTACCGAAAGTTCCTTTCTGAAACTTGCCAATCAGCAGGGAAGGAAGGCGGCTATAAAGGCGTTCTACGATATAGCGAAAGATACCGGTTATTACTCTAGAAAAGCAGAATCGGGCGGTAACGATCACCTCGGCGCTCAGGAAGAGTATATCACGAGCGTTCCCGACAATAAACCCATAGCAATGTTTATGGAGCAGAGTTATTGGGAGAGTGAGGCTCGTTCGGTATTCAGCGATCTTGTTGAGGAAGATTACGAAAATTACGCTTACGGCGAACACGATTACAGATTTATGCCTATTCCGAACTTCACGGGCGTCGAAGGTATAGCGACTCAGACCAATATCGGCAAAGACAAGAGAGTAATCGTCGGCAGAGGAGCGGATAGTTATATCGCTATTTCCGCAAAGAACAAAAACGCCAACTACGACGTACAGGTAAAAGTTGCGAAAGACTTCATTAAGTTCATTCAGCAGAGAGATCAACTTATAAACTTTACGAAGAACACCGGATGTTTCAGATCGTTCAAGTATGCACCGAACGAGAAAGAAGCGAGCGGATACACTAAGTACCTTCAGAGTATATCGAAATACATCGCAGAGGGGGCTCGCCTCACGAGTAACCTTCCTCTTGCCGAAAAACGCAGAAAGAACGAATCTCTCTTCGACGAAACCAACAACGCGTTTGCGTTTGTCGTAAAAACCACAACCGGTAAACTTTACGATCCGTTCTCTTACTTCAAAAACGAGTCCAATAAAGATAAGACCGTAGACGATTGCTTTGCAGACTTCAAGACTGCGTTCAACGAAGAATTCAATAAATAATAAGAGTAATGAAAGGAAACAGAATGCCCGTTGCAAGCCGTATTAAATGGTTTTTCTACGGACTGAAAATTAAAATCTTCGGCGGCGAACGCCGAAATGAAGAGCCGAAGCCCCGCAATAAAAAAGCGGGGCAGAGCCTCTTTTTGTTCTTTTTTATGCTTCTTCCCGTATTGCAGTTCCTCATATTTTACGTCGGGGTCAATATCAACTCGATAGCCCTTGCGTTTACGAAATACGAGGGCGAGAAGGCGGAGTTTGCATTGTTTGAAAACTTCGACAGGGTAATCAAAGCGCTTTTCGTAACGGGAGATTTGAAACTTGCGGTCAAGAACTCGACGATACAGTTTTTGACGGGGCTTTTAATCGGTATGCCGTTACAGGTTTTAGTCGCTTACGTCGTATTTAAAAAGACGCCCCTTTCGGGTTTCTATAAAATAATGCTCTTTATGCCGAACATTTTATCGAGTCTCGTATTCGTAATCTGCGTAAGGGTGCTTTTATACGACGGTTTGCCGTCGATATTCCCGAATTTCAAAGTAACGCAGTACGACTCGTCGAGTTTCTACGCCGTACTTATTTTCGGATTGTGGATGAACTTTGCGGGCGGACTTGTCATTTATCTTTCGGCAATGTGCGGCATATCGAAAGACGTTCTCGAATACGGAGAACTCGAACAAATGTCGTCTTTTAAAGAATTCTGGTATATAGTTCTTCCGTCGATATTTCCTACGGTCGTTACTTATATCGTCGTTGCCATTGCGGGATTTTTCACTAACTACGGTCATTTCTATTCGTTCTACGGAGCGTCGGGAACCGGTCAGAAACCGTACGATACGTTGGGATACAACTTCTTCGTAAAAGTAAGCGACTCCCGAGATCCGAAAAACGACTACACGTTTGCGGCGGCGGGCGGCGTTATGTTTACGCTTATAGTCGCTCCGTTGACCCTTCTTACCAAGTATTTGCTTGAAAAATTCGGACCGAGCGAGGATTGATTATGAAGAAAAGATATAAAGATTCAAAAATCAAACACAGAATGGACGCGTTTCAGATTGTTCTGTACGTTATAGTTTCGGTTTACGTTTTGTCAATGATATTCGTTCTCGTTTTCGGAATGTTGAATTCGTTCAAGGCAGCGAGAGATTATCAGAATAATTTGTTTGGTTTGCCCCGTAGTAAAATAAACAGTAAAGGAAAACAAATATGGGGTTGGCGGTTCGATAACTATTCGATAGCGTTCAAAATGT
>CALGVF010000076.1 GCA_937920115.1 uncultured Clostridia bacterium | reverse complement strand
AACTTTCACGTCATCGGGGAGCACGGCGTTCAAAGCCGCCGCGAAACGCTCGGGCGGAATTGTCGCTTCCGTATCGAAATGAGCGATTTGCCCTTCGGCGTGTACTCCGCTGTCCGTTCTGCCGCTCCCCGTCACTTTAAGCCTTACGCCCGTTATTTTCTCGGTCGCGAGTTCCAATTCTTCCTGTACGGAACGCCCGTTCGGCTGAATCTGCCAACCGCAGAAATTCGTTCCGTCGTATTCAATTTTTATTTTTATCCTCATAAAAACCCCTCTATAAGTCGTTTAAACGCCGTTTTGAGACCGTATCGACTTGTAACACGCCGGCTCCGCTTGACAAACGACCTTAAAATATGGTATATAATATATATGGCTGAAAACAAACTTACGATAATCGGCGGCGTTGTATCTCCGCTCGAAAAAATATCGACCGAACTGCTCGCTCTGAATAACGAAACCAAGCGTTACGGTCTTACCCTGACTCAAAAGCAGGCGGGCGAACTCGCCGTGTTTCAACAAGAGACCGTTTCGGCTGTCGGAATGGTCGAACTCGGAATCGGAGCAAGCGTTTTAATCGTCGAAAACTTCTGTTCTTCCCCGTATATGTTCGAGGAAGACTACTACGACAATCTCAAAAAACTTACCGAATTATTCTACGTTTTCCATAACGCTTTGCCCGAATTTTCGGATAAGGAACTCGCGAAGTCGATGCGTGAATTTTTCGACGAAAACGGCGGTTCTACGGACTTTCTCGCGAGCGATTTCGTACAATCGGTAAAGTCGCAAAGGTGAATCATGCTCGTTAAAAAATCAATAATCGCCGCGAATAAACTCTCGGGAAAACACTACTTCCGCTCGCTCGTAGCCGAAGGCAAAAAAATCGGGCTTATTTCGGACGAAACAATCGAAAAAATAGGTCGGGAAAGTTTCGTACTTCTGAAAACTCAGACGGAAACGCTCACCGACGGAAAAACGACCTCTGTAAAATCGGAAACCGCCGAAAAACTGCTCTCTTCCGTCTATTACACCGTAGGACTTGCGTTAAAAGCCGAGCCGTCGCCCGAAGCGGCGATAGAGAAAATCAACGAAGAAAGTCTGAGTTCGATTTTCAAAGACGGACAAAAGATACTTTTAAGAAAAATCGGCGTTTGCAGATTGCTTTTCAAGCGACTCGAAAAAAGCCTTTTCCCCACCCCGAACGAATTTTATCGTTCCACTTTTATAGACGGAATGAACGGTTTTTTCAAAGCGTACGTTCCGAATCTTTTTGCCGACAATAAAATAATCACCGCCGACTACCCGTTATACGTCGGTTTGCCCGACCTCGACGGCGTGGAATTTATCGAAAAATACCTCGATTACGCTTTATGCGAGAATGCGTTTTTAAACTGTTTTTCGCCGAATAAAGTAAACGCCCTTTTATTGTCTCTCGACGAAAATTACAAGGATATACCGTTGAACATTTACGGCTTTACGGCGATAGCCACCCTTTCGTCGGCGGTCACGGAAAAGCCCGTCCGCTCGCTCGAATGTGATAAAAAAGTCTTTAAAGACCTATTGAACTCAGAACTCGACGAAGTAATTTCGGCGTTAAAAAAATCGGGAGAAATAGTTGCTTCCGAACTCGGACTAAGCGACAGCGTAAGAAAATATTTTATAAATACGCTTCCCGAACTAATTTCCTCGATACTTCGGTCAAACGAACTGAACGCCTTCGAAAAAACCGTTTTAAATTTAGCAAACAAACAATAACAGCGACAACACATTCTTCGGGACGTCGAGGGCGCCGTCCCCTACGGCTGTAAAAACAACTTGCCGACAGTCAAATATTACTTCCGCATTTTCGGGACGCCTTACTCTTGAAAATGCAAACATTTTTAAGAGTTCTATGGAGTACCGTCCCCTTATCCGCTTCCTCCTTCGGGGGAAGTGGCAAAATAGAGCGTAAGCGAGATTTTGACGAT
>CALGVF010000075.1 GCA_937920115.1 uncultured Clostridia bacterium | reverse complement strand
TTTCAATCACGATTGCTTTGCCCGAACTCAATCCGACAACTACGTCGTATTCTTTTGTTAAAGAGTAAGTTTCGATTTTATCGCCTTGAACTGTTATATATTTTGCGATAGGCAAATCGTCCGAAACGTTGGCAATGTAGTTGAGTTCTTGCATTGTAATCGTTTCAATGGATTGACCTGTTGTAACTTCTATTCGTGTCGGAATGTTGCCTTGTATTATGTTTGCGAGAGATTGTAGTTCCACTTGACACACGTCCTTTTTTGAAATTTATATAAATATCATACCACGGGAAAAATGATTTGTCAAGGGTTTTTGATATTGAAATTTTGAAATTTAATTAAATTTCCTTTTTCAGCGCTGTTTAGCATGACAAAAGACTCGAAGTTGTGAAACTTCGAGTCTTTTGCCACTTGCAGGTGTCCCCATTAAATTAATTGATTTTTTATAATCCCTAATGGGGACACGCAAATGAGCGTCTTTTCGCTTGGCGGAGTGTCAGTAACGTAAAACGAATTTTATAGAGCAAGAAGTTTTTCTATAAACTGATGTGCCTTATTCTTATCAATATTAATAGATTGATTTTTAATAATACTACCTATATTTTCACCATAAAATTGAGCCACACCTTTTGAATTTCTTCCTGCCCAATGACTTATTACTACTGTACTGTCAAGTAGTGTATCGTCAAACAGAGGGCATAAAAACGTTGAAATGCTTTTATCCTTGCCTACTCCAACGAAAAACAGTAGATACACAGAATTGTCTTTTGCTAAAAATTTTAACAACTTGTCAATATTATACGCTTTGGGATTTGAATTCAAAAATAAAACCTTCGTTTTTATATCAGTTTTAGTGTCAAAAGCTCCAAAGTCCACATTGTAATCTCCTAAATCATTAGCGTTTTTAATATAAGGAATAGGAGTGCCATTTTCAAGAGAATTTATCAACGCATCTTTTAGAACTTCGTCATTACTTGCGATTAAATACTCAATTATGTTCCCTTTTATATTGACATTTTCTATAAATGCCGCAATTGCAATTTCTCTACTAACGTTTGAAACCCTATTTTGCAAATCACTCTCTAATTTGTTATAAAATATTGAATTAAGAAAATCCATACACCGCTTTGGAGCATTCTCGATGTTTATTCTTTCTGTGTCATTAGGCTGAAATTTATGTCCGTGAGCAATAATATTATTCGTCGATTCAACTAATCTAATAAGGTTTTCATTAAAAGAATAGCCTTTATGGATAGAAAATAGCTTTTCAAAGTTGGTAGGATTGTTGGGTATATCTGCTATCTTTCTTAAAATATCTGACCCATTAAAACTGCCTTTTATATTATCAACTCGCAATTGTTGAGAAGAATGGCTGATTTTTTTCAAACAAGTTGTATTAGCAAGTAGCATATAGTTTTTTGCAGGCAAGACAACACATATAATAACTGGCCTGTCATCATATTTTTGTAATGCAGATAAAGAAAGAACTGTATTACTAAAATTTTCGGATGTAGACTTACTAAATTTTATAGCAAAATCTTTACAATAATACAATTTTCTATCCTGAGTAAGACAAAACTCTTCTTTTACCTTATTCGACAATGCCTGCTTATCGTTAATTCCATTATTTTTAACACAAATGAAATAAGTGAATTTATTCGTTCAAAATCTATCATAATTTAATCTCGCTTTTCTTTATTTTGCAGCGAAAGCGTGTTGCGCTCCCCCAAAACGCCATTTGTATACCCTTGTATGGTTTGCTTGTTCTAATCTATATTCAGCCTAAGCACAATATAATGGATTCTGCTCAATACCAATATGATGACACCCCAGCTTTTTTGCAACAGATGTTGTACCTGAACCGATAAAAGGGTCTAATATGACGTCGTCACCGTTACTGCTTACCAATATCAATTTCGCCAATAATTTTTCGGATTTTTGAGTCGGATGGGCAGTGTTTTCAGGCATAGACCAGTATGGAATTGATATATCGTCCCAGAAATTTGATGGATATGTGTTTCTATAGTTTCCTTCTGATGTCTCCTCCCAATCTTTGAGTCTGCCATCAACTTTATACAGTGCAACGACTTTATGTCTACACATTACATCGTTAACATTAAAAGTATATTTTTTAGATACTGTCGCAAACCAAATATCTTCCATAGCATTTTTCCAATTTGTTAATGAGCCACGTCCTTTTTCTCTTTGCCACGTAATTCTATTAACAACATTAAAATACTGATTAAGCATGCTGCCTATTAGCAGACTTGATTCCCAATCACAGCAAACAATAGAAGCGGCTGGCTTTAGCAGGGCGGAGAACCTTTTTATCTAACTTTTGGTATGTTTAACGCAAGCAGTTTCGTTAAGTTTTGAAAACTTCGTTCCGTGAAAATTTTTATCCAAATTGTAACAAGGGTCGGCAATAAGTAAATCAATGCTTTGGTGAGGAATGTGTTCTAAAATTTTTAATGAGTCACCAATGATTGTCTTATCTAATAATTCGTCAATTATGACTTTAGAACTAATTGTAACACATTTATCAAGAAAAGTTTTCCCCTCTTCAACAGAAAAATCAATCGTCTTATTCTTGGGTGATTTCACAAATGAACCTCACTTCGTTTTTTATATTATAGCATGAATTTCAAAATTATTCAACCGCTATTGAGTTTGCGAACATAGAATTCTTGAAAAACTTCAAATGGCACTTTGGCGGACGCTTGACTATACAAATTTGCCGCTCGGTCAGCGCGGCTCTGACAGCACGCCCGTGCTGTCATTCACTACCGCTCCCGTTCGAACACCATCAGAGAAAACAAGACAGACGCCGATCGGCGTCTGTCTTGTTTTTGGCGGAAGCGAAGGGAGTTTGTACGAACACACGGTTTTATTGTAGGCAGTCTTTTTTCGGGACTGCCTTTGCACTTTTTGTATTATTTCCTGCGTAACTCTATACTTCGTATAGTTTTCGGTAAAGTTATAGGTTATCGTTACGCTGTCGTTATCGAGTATCACTTCTCGCACGAACGCCTTTACGATAAGTTTTCGCACGGACATTTCCTGTATATCGCCGCAAATAATCGAGTTCAGATACTTTTCGACGTCATCGGGCGCAAGATATGTATAGTTGCGTTGTTTCTCTTGTCCGATATCGAAGTCAAGCCCTGCGATCTGTGCTTCGAGTTCTTTCAAGCGAAGTTTCGTCTGTTCGGTAATAATACCCTGTTCAATAGCGGCTATCAAGTTTTGCGAAGCCTTCAATGCGTTTTGCCGTTGGGCTTCAAGACTTTTGATAACCGTATTGTTTTTGTTTTCTTCTTCGTGCAGTTTGCAAAGCGTTTCGGCTATGTATCTGACAATGCCTTCGTCGGCAAGCAATGCCCACGTTGAATTTATAACTAAATCTTCAAGCCATTGCTTTTCCACAGACTTCAATTTGCACGGGTGCTGTTTACGCCTTTTGGCAAGACACGAATAGTAATAATAAATCCGTCCGAGTTTGCTTGTGCCGCTTTCGCCGACCATAGGACGCTGACAATCTCCGCAATAAAGTTTTCCCGAAAGGATAAAATCGTAAATTTCTTTTTTACGCCCGGGAGCGTGTTGGTTTTCTGCGTGAATGTCCTGAACCTTTTGCCAAGTAACGTCGTCGATGATTTTGGGATAAATATTATCGTAAATCGTATCGCCGTGACGGATTTTGCCGTTATATTTGGTGTTTGCAAGGATTTTGTATATCTTTTTGTCGGTGATATACAGTCCTTTTTTCGTCCGTATGCCGCGAGCCTGCAAATCTTTTGCCAAAGCGACAGCCGTATAACCTTGCGAATACTTCGTAAAGATTTCTTTTACGATTTCCGCTTCTTCGGGGTTGATAACGTTCTTTTTGTCTACGACGTCATAACCGTAAATAACCGCGCCGCCTGTATATTGTCCTTTGCGGTAACTTTCGTTTAAGCCGCGTAACACCTTTTGCGAAAGTTCTGCCGAATAGTATTGGTTCATACCTTCAAGCAAACTTTCAAGGATAATACCTTCGGGGCTGTCGGGAATATTCTCCATAGCGGACAAAACTTTAACGCCGTTTTCTTTAAGCGTATGCTTGTGGATAGTCGTTTCGTACTTGTTACGGCTAAATCGGTCTAATTTGTAAACCAGAACATAGTCCCACTGCCGTTTGTTGCTATCTTTAATCATACGCTGAAAATCCGGGCGCATATCGTTCGTTCCCGTCATTGCACGGTCAACATAAGTGCCGACCACAAGAATGTCGTTGCTTTTGGCGTAGTCCTGACACACCCGAAGTTGACCTTCAATAGACTGTTCGGTCTGGGTATCGCTGCTGTATCTCGCATAGATAACTGCTGTTTTCATCGTGAATTTTAACTCCTTTAACTTTTTTTGTCTTTCGACGGAAACCAAACAATCCGAGAACGGCGGAGCCGTCAAGGATAAAGAAAAAAATATTGGATATAGTCTGTCTGTTGATAGTTCTCACAATAATTTTTTCCCTTGACGGAAACGACGGGCTTGGATTAGGCTTTCCGCGAGAAAGAAAAAACGTCTTGTTTCTTTCTTGTCCACAAGATTACGAGTTAAAGTCGCAAGTTCTTTGCGAGTTCAAAAAAATAACTTCAAAAAACTTTTCAAAGTCGAAGAAAACCTGCGAGTTTGATTGCTATCCTTTCCACAAAAACAGGAGGCAGTCTTATGAAAGAACAAACAAAAAAAGAGCGTGAAGTCTACGCTATCGGTCGTCCGAGCCTTGAAAAACTAACTCCGAACGAACGTAAAGCGTTTTTCTCCACGCTACTTATGTGCGTTATCGAACACTTTAAGACAGATACCGAAAAACAACAACGGTAGATCGCTTGTAATCTTTATACAATCTTAACACTATTCGCAAGAACCCTAATGTCATCTTTACAGAAAACGTGATATTATAATGCCGATAAACGAAATCGAGGTTTTTGCATGGGAATACTAAAAAGGAAACTAACATCCTTTCAGATAATATTAATAGGATTCGCGGGAGTTATTTTGCTCGGCGCTTTTCTATTGACATTGCCGATTTCTTCAAAAACTCACGAATGGACATCTTTTATCGACGCCCTTTTTACTTCGACGTCCGCCGTATGCGTAACGGGACTTATCGTATTCGATACGGCAACGCACTGGACGATATTCGGGCAAATCGTTATATTATTACTAATTCAAATCGGCGGTATGGGCGTTGTTACCATAGCCGTGTCTCTTGCCGTTATTTCGGGCAAGAAAATCGGACTGTTCAGCCGCGAAACGATGAAGAATGCGATTTCTGCGCCAAATGTGAGCGGAATAGTTCGCCTGACCGGATTTATAATCAAAGGGATTTTTTTGATTGAACTTATCGGTGCGCTTGTTATGATGCCTGTGTTTTGTATCGATTACGGCGCAGAAGGTATTTGGCTGTCGATTTTTCATTCGGTGTCGGCATTCTGCAACGCCGGGTTTGATATTATGGGAACAAAAAGCGGCGAGTTCACTTCTATCACGCGCTATTCCGCGCAACCTGTCATCAACATTGCGATTATGTTGTTGATAATTATCGGCGGTATCGGTTTTCTTGTATGGGAAGACATTTGCAAACACAAGTGGCGAATAAGAGAATATCGCACGCAAAGCAAAGTGGTATTGATTGTAACCGCCGCGCTTATTGTTTTGCCCGCAATATACTTCTTCTTTTTTGAATTCGGCGATTTACCTATTGGAGAACGAATACTTGCTTCTTTGTTTCAATCGGTAACGCCGAGGACGGCAGGGTTCAATACGGTAAATCTTACGGCAATCAGCGATACGGGATTATACCTGATGATTATTCTTATGTTGATAGGCGGTTCGCCCGGTTCGACCGCAGGCGGTATGAAAACGACGACGATAGCGGTTTTATTTTCTTCCGCTTTTTCCGTATTCAGAAAAAAAGACAATGCGGAACTTATGAAACGCCGTATCGACGACGAAACGGTTAAGACGGCTTCGGCGATATTCATAATGTACATAACGCTGTTTTTATTGGGCGGAATGGCTATAAGCGCAATTGAAAATTTGCCTATTACGTCTTGTCTTTACGAAACGGCTTCTGCCGTCGGCACGGTAGGACTTACGCTCGGAATTACACCGACGCTCGGAATAGCATCTAAATTGATTTTGATTTTATCTATGTTTTTCGGACGAGTCGGCGGAATGACATTGATTTATGCCGCTTTTGGCGCAAACAAAAAACAAGTAGCAAAATTGCCGACAGATACGATTGCAGTCGGTTAAGGAGGTTTTTATATATGAAAACAAAATCTATTTTATTGATAGGTCTTGGGCGTTTCGGAAAGTACATCGCAATGAAATTGCACGAATTGGGACACGAAATCATGGCGGTAGACGAAAACGAAGAAAGAGTCAACGACGCTATGC
>CALGVF010000074.1 GCA_937920115.1 uncultured Clostridia bacterium | reverse complement strand
AAGCCGAGACGTCGCCCGCCTTGCTGACCGTATAGAAACCTCTGAAATCGTAGCCGTATCTCTCGGCTATGAGTTTTTTAGTCCATTCGTCGAAACCTTCGGGGCTTACATTCGAGAACTTTTCGCTCGCCGAAACGGTAGTCGTGAAATATTCGTTGCCGCCGTAGTTCGCTATAAAAACGAGAGAGTAAATCTTGCTGTATTCGACCCTGAAATCGACCGAGCCGCCATTATTCACAACGTAATCGACAAAATCGGAATTAACGGTAAAGTTGTAAGCGTATTCTTCCTCCGTATCTTTCGTATAAGGAATAAGGTAATTATCCGAACCGAACGTAAACAAAAGTCCGTTTTCGGTAAACTCTCCTACTACCGTAACGCCGTTTATCGTTATCGACAGCGTGGGTTCGAGTCCGTAACCGGGTTGCGGTTTAATTTCAAACTCGAAATCGCAACTCTCGACCATTTTACGGTCGGAAGACCCCGTCGCCCCCGAGTAGGCGAACGAGAAACCGACTTCTTCTTTCGCTTCGACTATTACCTTAGTTTTAACCGTTCTTTTCAAGTCCTCGCAAGTGACTTCGTAGTATCCGTCCGTCGAAACAACGACCGTTCCGTTCTCGGTTACGCCCGTACCGCTGTAAATGGTCTCGACAACGTAGGAACGCGGAGCGGGATATTTATATACCAAAGTCGCTCCGAAACGAACGACGTCGCCCGCGGTGTAAACGTAATGGGTTACGCCGTCGTCGTCAACCCTCGTATCGAGGGGCGGCGTGCCGCTTTCGGGGGCGATTTCTATGCCCGTGAGTCTGTTCGGAACGAACTCGACTATAACGCCGTATTTAGCCGTACCGTAGTCGCATTCCATAATAATTACGGTGTTTTCTCGAACGTTGTCGTTTGCGTAGAAGTAAACGGACTTTTTAGCGACTCCTTCGTCTCCGCCGTCGTAATTATACCCCACGTTCGCCCTGCCGTTGAATGACGAAACGTTGCACGCCGTGCCTTTTGCGGCGATAATACTCGCAATTCTCGCGTTTTTCACGGCTTCCGTCGTGTTTTCGTCAAAGTAGTCCGCCTTGCCTATCGTCGAAGTACTTATATCGTAAAACTTAACGTTTTGCGGCAGGTATTCCGCTCCGACAGGCGTTACGTTTATCTTCTTTACGGTGTCAGGATTACCTATGTTGCGGCGGAAATAATAGTAAGTCGTAGCCGAAGTTCCCGACCCGCTCGTATATGTTATAAATTCGTCGGAATTATCCTTAGTAACGGCTGTTCCGTCGTCCTTTTTCACCGCAATTCCGCTTCCGTTCTCGGTCGCTCCGCCGACCGTCACGGGGTATGAACAAAGCAGATATTTCGTATCGCCGACCTTGCAATAAACGCTTATATAGGCGATTCCTTTGCTTACGCCTCTGACGGTGAGACCGCTTACCGAAGCGAAATTCGTCTTATTGCTTTTAACTTCGATATTGGTCTGCGAGGTATCGATCGCCGAATAAACGCTTACCGTATCACCCGTATTTATCGAGGCGGTATTTTTGTACCCCGAAGCGAGATACAGCGCCATATTCGTATTGCCCGAATAAGCCTTTTCGGTTCCCGCAGTCTCGTAAACGAACAGGTTTTTCGCCGCCCCCGAACTGTCAATGTTTGCAGAACCGAAAGCAACTATACCGTATTTAACCGAAGCGTCCGCATTAACGCCCTGAGCGGTCAGAGAGGCATTCGAGTACGAATACTTTATATTGTTCGCCGAACCTTCTTTCACTCTCGCAACGACTCCCGCCGCATAAGCGTTGCTTTTTTCGGAAACAGCCTTTACGTCGGTATCTTTGGTAACGCAGTAACTTATGTTTGACCTCTGCATAAGTCCGACTATGCCGCCCGCATAGGCGTACGGGGCGATACTCGAAGCGGTAACGGCAGAATTTTCGACTACTCCGTAGGAAAGTTCGGTTGTCGCGCTCCACCACATACCCGCAACTATGCCGCCTGCATAAGTGAGCATCGTATTTTCGCCTACCGCGTCGATAACGCTGTTCCTGACGGTTATATTCGTAATATATATATTATTCGTCCCCGACGGGTTAGCAAATACGCCTATCGCCCCGCCCACGTACAAATCGTAAGTATCGTCTTTGCCCTGAACGTTGCAGTACGCCTTGCCCGCCGCATGAACAAACTCAACGTTCGCTCCGTCCAAAAGCGTAGTATTCGACGAGATTTTTCTTCTCCACAAAGCCCCTATAAGTCCGCCTACGCTCGCCGTGTTCGGCGAGTTCGCCGAAGTGAAATACACCACCGAGTTTTCCGTTTTATCGCCGTTTATACCAATATTTTTTAACTTCGTATCTATAACGAGTCCGAAAACGCCGCCGACGAACCCCTCGCTCTGAAGGTCTTTGTCATCACCCGTATTTTTACCGTTCTGAGCCCCGCTGACGAAATACTCCGCGGCTTTGCCCGATTTCGCGGAACCGCCGTCGAAGTTAAGCGACAGATTGCTGATTTCCGAATATCCGAGAACGTAGCCTATCGCCCCGCCCGCGCACACGTTATTGCCGAGAGTCCCCGTCTTGTTTATCGACGAGAAAGAATAGCAGGAGGCTTCCACCCTCGAATTTGCGTTGTAGTATACGGTAACGTTGTCGCTCGACCCGCTCCGCGAACCGTAATTATCGTAATCGCCTATCGTCGTAGCCGCCGAACCGTAACCGAGAACTCTTCCTACGCAACCGCCCGCGTTTACGTCGCCGATAGCCGTAGAGCCGACTTCTCTGTACGCGGTGATTCTGCCGCTTCCGATATAGAACACGGCGTTGTTGAACGAATAGCCGATATTGTATCTCGAAGTGTAGCCGCCCGCGCACACGTTGTAATATTTGTTGCCGTAAGAGGTCGAAGTCGCCGACTGAACTGCCGTTACCGTGTAGTCGTACTCGGGCGAAACTATGCCTATTTTCAGCAGGTTTTCCGCTCCGTTATCGAGGTGGAAAGAGTTATATCCGAACGCCCCGCCCGCGTAAGCGGGACCAACTCCGTTCTGAACCGCCGAGACGTCCACGGAACACTCGAAAAAGTATTTCGTATCGACGTAAGCGGGAATTTCCCTTATAATATAGTCGGTACCGTGACTGTAAATATATCCGACCGTACCGCCCGCAAACACCGCTCCCGACGAGCCGCCGTCAACAGTACTCGCTTTTATTTCGAGTCTGCCGTCGTCCTTCGCTTCGTCTGCGTCGCTTGCCGCCGATTTCGACGAACGCCTGAACGCTATATCCGAAAACTCGATGGTTTTATCGTCGCTCAGTGTCGTACCTGTTTTATTTCCGCGATTGACTATGCCGACTATACCGCCCGCGACCGCCGCCGCGGAGTTCGTGCCGAAGTCGTCGGGGTCAATACTGCCCTTGTTCGTCGAACCGTCGTTATCTATAACCGCCGTGACCGAATAATCGCTTTCGGCGTAAATCACTATGTTTCTGATAATCATCGGACGGGGGTCGCTTATTTCGTCGTTGGTATGCGAACCGAGTTCGATAACTCCGACGAAGCCGCCCGCTATCGCCGAACCCGAAACTTCGCCGAGGGCGTTGGCGAGTACCATCGACCTTTCGCCGTCTATCGTAACGCCGTTCACGCTCGCGTTGTGTAAAACTCCCGCGAAGCCGCCGACGATCGCTCCCGCCTTATTCCCGTAGGTAACGCCCGAAACGTCGTTGAACGCCCCGTCGTAACGTATGGGACACCAAGCCTCGACCGAGGATGAACAGATGCCGAATATGCCGCCGATATAGAGGTCGGCGAACCTTGTTTGGGCACTTATGGATACCGTCGATTCCACGCCGTCGAACACGATATTTTTGCCCGCCGTACCCGCAACGCCGCCTACGTTTACGTGGTCGGTATGGTCTATCGTTCCCGTGTTTTCAATCGTATTTATACCGATGAAACCTTGCATTTTCACGTTTCGGATAAGGCACGGATTAACGCCGTCGCCGTAGGCGTAAGCAAAGAAACCGTAGTCGGCGTAATGCGTATCTCCCACGAACGAAAACTCGCTGTCAACGTGGCTCGTTCTGACTAAGTTGATAGTCGCGGTATAGCCGTCGAAGTCGAAGCAACCGCCGAAAGGAAGCCCGCCGCGGAAGCCTAAACCGAAGAACTCCGCGTTGCTTATGAACAGGTTTGTTCCTAAGCGGTAATAGCCGCGGCTTATTTGTTCCGCAGTCGTATTGCTCTCCGCTCCTATCTGAGCGAGGTCTTCGGCGGTAGCGTTTCCGCTCGCTAAAATCCTTGCGACGGCAAGCACGTCCGCTTCCTTTGAAAGCACGTAGGGGTTGCCGAAATATTTTCCGACGTCCTCCGCGTAAGGCTCTTTGGTCTCGACCGAAATTTCAACCTCGCCGCTGTCGGGAACGGCTATTTCCGCGACCGCCGACGAGTAACTTTTCCCGTTTATCGTCATGCTTTTGAAGAGTTTGCTCTCGTTTACTACCGTTACGGTCACGGTCGAACCCGCATTTACCTCGTAGTTTTTGCCGTCCGTCGATTTTTTGACGTCGTTGCCGCCGACGTACACGCTGACCTCTTCGCCCTCGGGAACGATTACGCTAACGTAGGTCGAGTAGGTTTTGTTCGTTCCGAAAATAACCGTGAGAACGGACAAACAGACGATCGCCACGATCAAAAATGCTATTATGAATTTTTTAACGTTGCTCTTTTTCATTTTTTCCGTCCTCCTTTTCAAGACCTTTCAAACACTACTTTGTTATCGCCTACGCCCGAAACTCTTTCTCCGCCCGCCGCCGTTTTGCCGTCCTCTATCGTCGCCGAAACGGTTACGGAGCAACTACCTCGCGTATAGAAATATAAATTCACGTCCGCGCCCGCGCGTATAATAATAATATACTTGTTTTCCGCAGAAGAAAATTCGGGCGTGTCCCCGTACGTTTCTTTATACTTCGCCGCGTCGAAAACGACCTCGCCCGAGAGGGTAAACTCCACCTCGGCAAGATATGATTTGCCCGCGACGTGCGTGTCCGTTCCTCGAATAAACTCCGAAGCGGACTTCAAGTTGACTATTTCTCTCGTAAAACCGTTATAGACGTCGGAAGACACGCCTACGGACAGTCTCGCCATAGTCGTGTTTATCGTAAATACTTGTAAATCTATATACGGTTCGCTCGTCTGCAATACTATCGAGAGTTTTTCCGTTCCCTCGCTCGCCATTTCCTCGGCGGCTTCGGCTTTTCGCTTGATTTTCAGAAGAAGCGAACTACTGTTACGTTCGCCCGATTTTAACAAGGTCGCCACGCTCGTGTCCGTGAGTTCCTCGTCGTTTTCGTCCACTACCGACACTTCGTAATATTGACTGTCCGTAGTCAAACTATGTTGAACGCCCCATGCGTCCGTAACGTAAGTCTTTTTCAGTTCGTCGTCCGTCGGAGCCCTTAGCGAGAATCTGACGTCACGCTTCGAGACCTTCTCCGCGGTGAAGTTGTTGACCGAAACGACTATATATCCCGAATAGCCGTTGCCGTTTCCGTCCGACTTAACTACCGCCGTTTGCCCTTCGCCATCGTGCGACAAAACAAAATCGGTATACACGCCCGTCAATTCCTTTTTGTCGGAAATGACGAACTTCGATACCGATATGCAAGCGAAAGCGACAAGTACGCTAAGCGCCGCAAAAAGAACTATTAACTTTTTACCGACGCTTTTACGCATCTTGTCGCCTCCTTGTTGTCATTTAAGTTGTTTTTTAAATATTCTGAACCTGCTCGGCAACGACTTGTACGTCGATGTACACTCTCGCGCCCGCCGTGTAATTTTCTTTTTCCGAACTTTGTTTCGGAAGGGTGAATTTCAAGTGGTACGAGTACTCTTTTATCTCGTCGTCCGCTCTCATTGTAAAGCCCGTTTTATTTACTATCGTATCGCCGTCTTTCTCGATAAGCAAAATGTTGCCTTTGAAATCGACTTCCGTTCCCGTGTTTCCCGACGGACGAATGTCTTTCGGGCTGTCCGTTTCCGAGCCGTGATATATTTGCAGATATCCGCCGTCTTTTACCCCGTTATCGGAGTCGTATTTAGTCCAACCGGCGAAATAATCGACCCGCTTGCCGCTTATACTGCCTGCTCCGTTTACGTTCGCCGAAATCGTTTCGAGCCTCACTGTTACGGATAAGGTCGCGTTCATGGAAACTTCGTTTATTCTCTTTTCGTCCGCTCCCGAAACCGTGAAATAATATTCTATTTCGTCTTCGGGTTCGACGTCGTAAATCGTGACTTCGTTCGCCTTTTTATTGAACGACTGCGAAACTCTGTTGTCCTGCGAGTCGGTGCGGTATATAGAATCGACTTCGATTTTCATTACCGCGTCGGCGATTTTAACGGAGTCCGTTTTCTTTTCGTAATCGCCGTAAAACCTCGCGAAAGTGAGCGTGCCGCCGACTGCGGATATTATCAGCACCAAAAAAAGTATTATGGAGAATAAAC
>CALGVF010000073.1 GCA_937920115.1 uncultured Clostridia bacterium | reverse complement strand
GATATCGTTTATAATAATCAATCGACAAGCCCTTCTCTCAAACTATCGGTAGACACGCCGCTTTTGTTCGTTATGTTGAGAACTTTCTTGCACTTATTGAACGGCGTTTTGCCGACGTTACCCAACTTCTCGGAAAGAGTAACTCTTAAAAGTCCCGTACAGCCCTCGAACGCGCAATCGCCGATACTGCTTACGTTTTCAGACTTGAACTCGGTAATTCCCGTTTCCTTGAACGCGTAAGCCCCGATTTTATCAACGCGACCGCCAAAATCGAGATCTACGAGTTTTCCGCAGTACGCGAACGCGAAACCGTCTATCGTAAGAGAGGTTTTCGCCCCGCTTTCGTCTGCTTGAGCCTTAGAATCGACATAAACTTTTTTGAGTTTGTCGCAACCCTCGAACGCCGATTCGTCTATTTCCGTATACGAATAAGGAATTACCACGCTCTTAACTTCGTCGTGGTTCTTAAACCCGTCTTTCGCGACCTTGCTTACGAGATGTCCGTCGTGATTGATAGGAAGCCTTACAGTTGCAGGCAACTCAACACCCTCTTTCGCAGAAATCTCGTAAGATTTGCCACCTTCGATTTCAACGAAAGTAAAGTAATTGTCCGCAGTCGGCTCGTATTTCTTATCGACCACCCCTACGTCGCAGGCGCACAGTCCGACAAGAAGAACGCACGCCGCCATTACCGCCGAAAATAATTTCAACCTCATTTTTATAACCTCTTTATTATATATTCTATTCTAAACCATATTCGCAAGAATGTCAATACTTTTAGCGATTTTTCTCAATCAAAGGTCGAGAGAAATCTTATAAATTTCCGATTTCGGGACTTTTCTGTCTCTTGCGACCGCTTTTACGGCGTCCATTTTCGACATTCCCTCGTCCATATACTTTTTTATATGCTCCTCGACGGTCATTTCGTCGAACGGGTTTTTATCCTCGGTCGCCCCCTCCACGACCACGACGTATTCGCCCTTAGGCGTTTCTTCCGCAAGTTCCTCGCCGAGCGTTATTCTTTCCACGCCCTCGTGCAACTTCGTGATTTCCTTGCACACCGAGGCTTTCCTCGCCCCGTAAGCCGCGTAAAGCGTTCTGAGCGTATTCTTTAAATCGTGCGGAGCGGAATAAAAGACGAGCGAACAATCGAGATTTTCGTATTTTTTAAGCAGTTTTTCCGCTTCCCGTTTCTTGTCGGGAATAAAGCCGACGAACGCGAATCTCGAACAATCGAGTCCCGACAAAAGCAAAGCCGAAGTAAACGCGGTCGCCCCCGGAACTACCGTATACGGAATATTCTCCTCGGCAAGCATTTTCGTTAGCACGTTGCCGGGGTCGGATATGAGCGGCGTTCCCGCGTCCGTGATAAGGGCTATATTTTTGCCGCAACGAAGTTCCTCGACAAGTTTCTCGCCCGCAACCTTTTCGTTAAATTTATGGTATGCAACGAGCGGCTTTTTTATATCGTAATGATTGAGAAGTTTAAGAGACGTTCTCGTGTCCTCGCAGGCTATTATATCCGCTTCTTTCAGCGTTTCCAAAGCCCTTAAACTTATATCTTTTAAGTTGCCTATCGGCGTAGATACCAAATACAGCATTTCAATTTACTACCTTTTCGGTTATTTTAAGTTGCGGCTTAACGCCTTTAACGCCCTCAGCCATAAAAAGATACGGCTCTTTTTTGTCGCCGCTGTGAACCATCGTAATCTTAGACGGCTCCAATTTATTCTCCCGCATAAGACACAAAACGTCCGTTAATCGCTCTATACGCTGACATATACAAAGTCTGCCGCCGTTTTTGAGTTTCTTCGCCGCGACCGAAATTATCTCTTCCAAGGTCACTGCGATTTCGTGACGACAGAGTGCGATATGGTCGTCGGGGTTCTGTTCGCCGCTCGATTTTTTCTTATAAGGCGGGTTGCAAAGTATGAGCGAAAAGTAGCCGTTGTACTGGCATATTAAAGCATTTCACCTTGTCTTTAAGTCCGTCGTACTCAACCGTCCTTTCCGCCATTTCGGAAAGGCAGGCTTGCAGTTCAAACAGACAGACCTCTTTCACGTTTTTGTGCAAGGCGTAATAATGCAGTCCGACTATTCCCGACCCCGAACAAAAATCGGCGACTTTATCGCCCTTTCTGTAATCGGCGAAGCGGGATAAAAGCACTGCGTCGCTCGAAAAACGGTAGAGGTTTTTGTTCTGTATTATTTTAAGCCCGTCGATCATAAGGTCTTCGAGCGTTTCGTTTTCTCTCAGTTTAATTTCCACGTTTTTTAACACGTCTCTAATAAGAAAACGACTGTCGCAAGATTTATTTATCAAGCGACAGTCTGTTTTTCCGTTTTATCTGTTCGATAATCTGTCCGATATGTACGCCCCGAAATTAGTCTTCGACGGGAGCGCCTACGGGACAAGTCTCGGCGCAAGCGCCGCACGAAATGCAGGTATCAGCGTCGATTACGTACTGAGTATCTCCCTGCGTAATAGCAGATACGGGACAATTCTCAGCGCAAGCGCCGCAAGAAATGCAAGCATCGGTAATTTTGTAAGCCATAGTAAATTAACCTCCGTGTTAAATTATTTATATTGTATCACACTTTTTCGTTTTTGTATATAGTTTTTCGCAAATTTTTACGAAAAATTTTTCCTTCGCCGACCGCTATCGAGGGTCGCCGCAATTAGTCGAGAAGGTCTTTAATCTCTTTGAGTTCTTCCTGCGATGCGGCGTCGGCGTCCTCTATTTTATTCGCCTTTTTGACTTTCACGTCCGCAAGGTTGAAATCTTTATAAGCGAAACTGCCGTCCGAGTTGGGAATTTTTACCCTTACGATAAGTTTCAGCATATTGTTCGATACGACGATCGCTTTTCCGTCGGGAGTAACGACTTCGCTGCCTATCTTCGGCATTTTCTTGAAAGTTTCGCTGTAATGGTCGTTTTCATATTCGAGACAGCACATAAGCCTGCCGCAAAGTCCGCTTATCTTGGCGGGGTTGAGCGATAAGCCCTGCGTTTTCGCCATTTTTATGGTCACTTTTCTGAAATCGGGCATGCAACTCGCGCAACAACAAACTCTGCCGCACGGAGCGATACCGCCTAAAATTCTCGTCTCGTCTCTTATTCCGACTTGTCTGAGTTCTATTCTCACGTGGAACGCCGAAGCGAGGTCCTTTACGAGTTCTCTGAAATCTATTCTGCCTGCCGCAGTGAAATAGAAAACGATTTTACCGCCGTCAAACGAATATTCGGCGTCGATAAGTTTCATTTTCAAACCGCGGTCGCGTATTTTCTCTTCGGCGATTTTCATCGCCCCCGGTTCTTTCGCTTCGTTTCTCTTTACTTTCGCTTCGTCCTCAGGGGTCGCTCGACGCGATACGGGCTTTAACGGTTGCACGATTTTATCGTCGGCGACTTCTTTCGGTTCGCAAACGACCGTTCCGTACTCTACGCCCCTCGCGGTCTCGACTATAACGCCCTCGCCTTTTTTGAATTTGGCTTTACAAGGGCTGAAATAGTACACCTTACCCGAATGTCTGAATTTTATGCCTACAACCTCTGCCATCTGTATTTTTCTCCTAAAATTGCAAGCAGGATACCGTCCGCGACCATCACGGCGTTGGCGTTGTAATACAAAGCCTTTTCCTTTTCGGTCAGCATATCCTCTATCGCAACAAGCGAGCCGAGCGTATACCCGTTCTGCTCGGCAGTATTCATATCCCTCGCTATAAGTCGATTAACTTCGCTTTTTAATATGGTAATAACGTTTTTAACGTTGTCTTTCGTTATCCTGCAAGCGTATTTCGCCGCGTCTTTCGAGGACTTCATTTTATAAAGCACGTCCTCCGCTATTCGCTTCGCTTCCTGCGCTCCTGCGTCCTGATAATTCTTTATGGTCTCGCCGATTCTGCCGCCCGACAGGTCGATAGCCGTATCGAGTTTACCCTTATCGGGGTACTCGGAAGTTAACGCCTTTCTGATATCCGCGTCCGAAAAGGGCGGTATATCGAGTCTCTTTACCCTCGACTTGACGGTCGAAAGAAGATTATAATCGGAAGTCGCCCCGATAAGTATGCAAACGTTTTTCGGCGGCTCTTCGAGAGTTTTTAAAATTTTGTTTTGGGCTTCCGCAGTCATTGTCTCGGCTCCGCAAAAAACGAACAGCCTTAAATCGTTTTCGATAGGTTTCACTATCGTTTTCGGAATCATATCGTCAACGTCTGCGGTACGAATTTTGTTGCCGTCCTGCGGGTAAAAATCGCAGTCCGCGTAAGCCTCTTTTTCTATGAGCCGACACGGTCTGCACTCTCCGCAACCCGTACCGTTATCACACATAATGAGCGAAGCAAAAATCTTCAAATAGTCCCGCATAAAAACGCCGTCCGAGCAGACGATAAGATACGCGTGAGACAGCGTTCCCCGCCTTTTGTCGCCGACTACGATTTTATATGCGTTCGACTCTTTTATGAGATTTTTAACTCTTTCGTTCACCTTATTATGTTTCTCTCTTTCAATACTTTTAATACTTGTCCGAAAACTTCTTCGACGCTTTTTGTTGCGTCGATAACCGCTATACGTTCGGGTTCGTTTTCGGCAAGCGTTTTGTAGCCTTTATATACCCTTTCGTGGAACGCCCTTCCGCTCTGTTCGAGTCTGTCGTCCTTGTCTTCGCCGCCCTTTCTCTCGAACGCCTTTGCGGGCGATATGTCGAAAAACAGCGTGACTTCGGGCATACACCTTTCGATTACTTTCGCGTTTATATTCTTGACGTACTCCTCGCCGAGTTCCCGTCCGAAGCCTTGATACGCCACGGAAGAATCGAGATACCTGTCGCAAACGACGAGTTTGCCCGCTTTAACGGACGGCAGTATAAGTTCGTCTACGAGTTGTTCTCTCGCCGCCGCGTACAAAAGCGACTCCGTCCTGTCGGTCATTTCAACGTTGCTTCCGTCGAGAATGATTTTTCGTATATCTTCGGAAATTTTCGTTCCGCCCGGCTCTCTCGTAAACACGCAGTCGTAACCGTTTTCCACGAGATAGTCGGTCAATTTTTTAAGTTGGGTCGATTTACCCGATCCGTCGCCGCCCTCCAAGGTGATGAACGAACCGATTTTTTTATTGTTTTCAGTCGGCATAATCGCTGTACGTCTCTATCACTTCTCTGATAACCGCAAGGGCTTCATACTGCAAGTCCGCTTGGTCGCTGTGATAATCGAACACGCCGAGAACGAGTCCTTCGCTCGTCGCTTCGCTTTTACCGTCAACCTCGCCTACCGTATACCAAAGTTCGGTGATACTCTTTTTTTCCGCTTCGCTTTTCTTAGCATTGAGTTTGTTAAGGTCTATTCCGTAAGGCTCGTTCGACTTGTAAATTTCGCCGCCTATTATTCTGTCGGCGTACCACAAGAAGTCCTCGCCCTGCGTTTTTGCGTTATTTATAGCCTTTTCGACGACCTGTAAGTTGGCGTATAAGTTCGTTATTCTCTCAATTTCCTTTTTAACGCCCTCTTCTTTCTGCGTTTCCGTTCTGAAAGTCTTGTGGTAATTCGACGCCGATTTCATTCTGACAGTGAGAAAATAATTCCTTACCGCCGCTTCGTCGATAGCCCCGTCCTTGACTAAACCGTTGCTGTTCAAATAGTTATGAGCGGAAGTCAGAAAGTCGGTTACGGAATATAAACTCTCGTTGTTGACAATCGACTGAGCATCGTCGGAAATTTTCATTACGATTTCGCCGTCGTCGCCCTTGGTCGGGTTGCCATCTTTGTCCTTTACCACGGTTTTGTTGCCGCCCGCGAACACGATTACGTCGCCCTCTTTGGTCGAACTTTTAAGGCTGAGCATATACGCCGCCGAATAATTACCCGCCGCCGTAACCGACATCGTGGTATAATCTAAAACGTCGTAAGAAAGCCCGCCTTTCTCTTTCTTTTTGAGTTCGGTGAGGAAGTCTTTGCCGTCGTTCGACCCCGAATACACCCCTTGATAGAGTATCAGTCCGAACTGCTCGCCCACGGTCGCTCTCGTGGCGCATGTCGTGAAAAGCAATACCCACACCATAACGCCCGCAAGTATAGACAGGACGATTTTTAAAGCGTCGTAACTAATCAGATTGACAAGTCTGCCTTTGGTTATTTTTACGTCCATTATCGGGAAATTATCCTTCGATTTTAAGCACTTTTACTTCGTAAGAACACTTCGGGGCTTTGACCGTTACGGTCTGTCCGACTTTCGCTCCCACAAGGGCTTTGCCGAGCGGCGATTCGTTGGATATTCTGCCTACCGAGATGTCCGCTTCGGTCGTTCCGACTATTTCGTATACGGCTTCTTCGTTCATATCGACGTCGAGTATTCTGACTTTCATTCCGACTCCGACGACGTCGTGGTCGCCGTCCGTCTTGATTATTTCGGCAATTTTGAGTTTGGCTTCGATTTCTACGATTTCGCCCTCGATTCTCGCCTGTTCGTTCTTCGCCGCGTCGTACTCGGCGTTTTCCGACAAGTCTCCGAAGTCTCTCGCTACTTTTATTCTTTCGGTTATTTCGGGACGTTTAACAAATTTTAATTCTTCGAGTCTCTTTTCGAGTTGTCTGTATCCCTCTTCGGTAAGTATTACTTTGTCGCTCATTTTTTGCTCCTATTTTCAATAAAGAACCCGTATCCGCTTGAATACGGGTTCTTCGTTTTTAGTTTTTTTACGCTCTAAGCGTGTATGTAAAGCCTTTATCGCTGTTATCTTCCGCAAGGGTCGACGCAGTCGGGAATCTTACGAGTCCGTTCTCACGCATCATAGCGGTAATCGCTTTAATAGCCTCTTTGCACTCGTCGGCGGTCTTTACGACCATAATCGACTTGTAACCCTCGGCTTGCATTTCTTCGCCCGCCGCGTTGAGGTTTTCAGCCGCATAGTTGAGATAGATATAAATCTTGTCTCCGCCTTTGAGCATCTTTATAAGAGGTTTGTCTTCCGCGGCTTCACCGTCGGCAAGTACGAACGATTTTGCGTATACTCTGAGTAATTTGTAGTACTCGTCAACGTTTTCGGCAAGTCTCTTGTCGGCGTTCAAAACGTATCCGTTCGCCCTCGTCTCCTCGTCGCTTTCGGTCACTTCGGCTTTCTCGCCTTTCGTATAACCGTTTTCGTAAGCGGCGTCTTCGATAAGGTCTTCGGCGTTTTCGATTTCGTCGTTGGAATTAACGACCATCTTAACGGCAAGCGTGTCACCGTCCGTAACGTCGTAACCTTTCTTCAAACAGTCCTCTTTATCGAGGTTAGCCTCTACGACTACCGCTCCGTCCGCAACTCTTACCGAGCAAGCGGCGGCGTTTTCGCCGAGTCCGTATCCGAGGTCGTCCGCCACTTTAAACGAAAGCATTTCCGCTTTGAGTTTATCGAAGGTCGCTTCGGGTTTAAATCTGTTCTTTTCCGCTTCCTCTTCGGCTCTTTGGCGGGCTTCTTCCTCTTCTTTAAGGCGAGCCTCTTCCTCGGCTTTGAGTTTCGCTTCTTCTTCGGCAGCCTTACGACGAGCCTCTTCTTCCGCTATCTTGATTTCAAGTTCCGCGGCAAGTCTTGCCGCTTCCTCTTCTTTCGCTTTGTTCGCTTCTTCTTCGGCTTTCGCTCTCGCGGCTTCCGCTTTCAATCTCGCTTCTTCCGCTTCTCTCGCTTTTTCAGCCTCCGCTTCGGCTTTCGCTTCCGCTTCCGCGAGTTTAGCCGCTATTTCGTCTTCGCGAGCCTTGTCGCTTTCGTACGCTTTGAGTTTCTCGTCAAGAATCGCGTTGATACGCTCTTCGTCGATAACTATGTTCGCTTCTTCCAAAGCCTTAACTCTCGCGGCGAGAGATTCGGTCTCTTTGCGTCTGTTCTCTTCTTCGATTTCCGCTCTGATTCTGTCTTCGGTTTCTTTCTTAATCTTCTCGATGTCTTCGGAAGTAAGACCTTCGCCGTTGTTCGCCGCAAGCATCTCTTCGAGAACTTTGCTTCTCTCTTCCGCTTTCGCGAGACTTATCAAAGCCTCTCTCTCGGCAAGTGCCTGTTGAAGAGCAAGTTTCGCTTTCTCGGCGTCTTTCTCTGCGTTCGCCTTGGCGTCCTCGTTGCCCTTAGCCGCTTCGATTTCTCTGATCGTCTGAAGTCTGACTTCTTCCGCTCTTCTCTCTTCTTCGGCTTTTCTCGCCTCGTAACTGAGTTTCTCGACTTCGAGTTTCTGTATTCTCGGGTCTACCTCAACTCCGAGCAGCGGCTGATGAACGCCCGTGCCGTAAGAGCCGTAAGCGACTCCCGTATTCTTGCGTTCGGTATTGTTCTTGACTTTCTTCGATACCTTTTCTTTCGCGTCGTTGACTTTCTCGTACTTCTTGACGGGCATCCACTTCGCGTATACTTTGACGCACTTTCTCTTCATCTTGTCGGTTGCGTCAAATCTCTTCGTACCCTTTTTGTTGGTGTACCAACCCATGAACTGATAGCCCTTTCTCGTCGGGTTGTTCGGGTATACGAGATTCTTGCAGTACTTAACTCTCTTCGACGAACCGAATTTGCCGCCGTTAGCGTCGTATCTGACTTTGTACTTCTTGCGTTTTACAACGGCTACGATCGCCCAGATAAGGAATATGAGAACGATTGCTCCAAGCACGCCTACCGCGATAAAGAACGCGGTGTCTTTGTACGCGTCGCCGTTTAAAATCGACAAACCTTTGCTCATTGCGACTTTGTCTAAGATGAATGATGCCATTTTAGATCCCTCTTCTACGTTTTTATTTTCGTTTACGCTTGTTATTTTGCCGTGGTCGTACCCGACGGACACAAGGTCTTTTACGTTTGTTTCTTTTCCGACTTTGTCCGTCTCGAATTCGAGAGTGACTAAGAATTTGCCGTCAAACTTTTCGAGTTTCTTTTCGTCGATTACTATGTAACTAACTTCTTTGTCGCTCGCCCCCGAAGAAGTTTCGGGTTCAGTTATCGTGAAAGTAAGATAGAGATAAAGGCTTTTTTTCTTAATCTTTTCTCTGTCTTCTTCCGTAACGCCGTCCGATATGCGTTTGCCCGAAAGTTTTTCGGTTTCGCCGTCTTTTACGACGTCGTTCATTATCTTGTTGATATTTCTTTCAACCGACGGACTCGCTCCCTCTCTCACTTCGAGTTTCGCTTTCGCGTCGAAAAACGCTTTTTCGTTTCCGTCGTTATCGAGAGCCGTAAGGGTTATCTTCGGCAACGTTTCGCGTTTGAATACCTTTGAAAGCATTTCCGAGAAAGCGTTGGTTTTCTTCTCTTCGGCGTTCGGGTCGTAGGTTACTTTCGCAACTTTTCCGAGGTTGTATACCGAAACCGTACCGTCGAGCAACTTTCCGCTCTCTTTGTAGGTATTCTCGAACTGTTCCGCTATTACGCTTCCCGTGTTCAACTCGGCGTTTACTTTTCCGTCTTTGTCGTATCTGCCTTTAAGTTTATCGGCTTCCGCGTTCGCCGCTCTCACGTTGTCGCTTATCGCGACTTCCGCGGTCACGTCGTAGGCGTTTCTGTATTTGTTCTTTATCGCGTCGATTACGCTCTTCGTAAGGTTCGCGTATTTTTGCGTTATTCCCGAAACCGAAGTCCAATCGTCGCCCGCCGTCTTCTTCGCTTCGTCGTCTACGTTTTTGAGGGAACGCAGGTCGATTTTGCTTTCCGTTCCGTCGGCGTTCTTTATCGTCGCCGTTTCGAGTTCGTCGAAATGTTTAAGGTACTCTTCGATTTTGCCGAGTTCGCCTTTAAGCCTTTCGATATACTTGTCGTCGTCCTCGCTCTCGGCTTTCGGCTGTCCGAATCCGTTTACGTTGTCTTTCGCGACGCTCATATACGTTCTGAGACCGTTTTCGCCGCCCGTCACGCTCTGAATGTAATTGTTCAGAAGCGTTTTCGTGAGGTTGTCGGCTTCGTAATCGGTCTTCGCGGTTTTCATGAACGCGTCGTCGATCGCTTTTCTCGTTTTTTCGAGTTCGTCCAAAGCCTTGACCTTGCCGTCCTCGCCGTAAACCTTTTCGTATGCGGTCTTGCCGTCGGGGTTTATCGTCTCGTCTTCGTACTTCTTACTCTCGAAAAATACTTCGTAGTAAAAATTGACGGCGTTCTTCGTGTCGGTCACTTTGTCGCTTTCGGCTTCGTTCGCGGTCGTTATTTTCAGAAGTTCGTTGTTTCTGAAAGAATTTGCGAACTCGACGGCTTTTTTACCGTTACACTCGGTGGTGCAGTCGCTATCGCTTTTAACCGTAAACTTTTTCTCTACATAGCCTTTCGCTTTCTTTTTGACTTCTTCGAGGTAGTAGTCCGCGAGTTTGTCGGGGTTGATATTTACATACCCGTTCTCCGTCTTTTCCTCACCCGCTTCTACGAAGAGATAATTTTTGTAAAATCTGTACGCCGTTTGATACACTCCGTACAAGCCGTTGAGACCCGTTTCGCCGTAAAGACTTTCTTCTCTCCCCTTTTCGTCGCTTCCGTCGAGCCTTACGCAGATTTCGTTCTGCTTACTGCCGTCGGAGTCGATTAAATCGGTAAAGCCGCGAGCCGCAAAAGCGTTTTTGTATGCCGCGATACCGTTTTCGAGAAGTAGTTTTCTCTCTTCATCCTCCAAGTCGTCGGTTTCGGTTTTTCCAACCTTGAAGTCGGGCAAATCGTTCGAATCCGCGACGTCGTCGACGCCTCGCACTTCGGTCGGCAACGACTCTTCGGGAGCCGACGTACTTTCGCCGCCCGTCGAAGCCCCGCCCGACGAAGTTCCTCCGCCCGAACAGGACGCTACGAACAAAGTCGCGAACAATGCCATGAGCATTGCCAGAATGACCGTCGGCGTTCTCCTCTTTTTAAATTCTTTAAAAGCCATAGACGTTCTCCTTCGACGCTTATCGGTTCGACTTTCCGCCAAACGTCGAAAACTCTTGATAATCTAAGCGAAATCGCCTGCGATTTTTCCTTTACCCCCGAGCGATTTTCAGGCTTTTCCCCCGCAACTATCGCCCACGCGTAATACTCGCGTACACTATTCTCGCTTAGTATAATAATATAATAACACATAACGCAAATTATTTCAATCGTTTTAAC
>CALGVF010000072.1 GCA_937920115.1 uncultured Clostridia bacterium | reverse complement strand
CCGTAACGTAAAAAAAGTTAAGCGTAGGTTTTATTTTGCTGACGTATTTCGCTACTATATCCGTTCCGCCCGTCGAAGAATTGTTCTTTACCGAAAAACCGATACAAACGCCCATTATAAGTCCTGCGATAATGGCGGGGAAAATAGTATTTTTGCCTTCGGTTTTGTACCGTATCGGGTCTATCCACTCCGTGACGGGAAGTCCGTCGTTATTGAGAACGAAATACACGACCGAATAAACCAACGTGAAACAAAAAGTTTTCAACGCGAAATCTTTATCGATTTTGAAATATGCGAAAATACATAAAGGAACGTTGATAATGAGCGACATATACGCCATAAAATCGGTTTTCTTTATTGCGTATTGTATCATGACCGCTATTCCGTTTACGCCCGAAGGAGCAAAGTCGTTCGGAACAACGAAAAGCGTGTAATTTATTGCGAGAAGTGCCCCTAAAAGCATCGGCCAGACGTATTGCATCGCCTTGCCGAATTTACCGTTTGCCATACGATTTGATTATTGTCTCCGTTTGTGTCTTAACCGAGTGAATCGGCTACGTTTGTATATTGTACTCTTTTTCCGTTTTAAAAGCAAGAATTTTTACGCTCAATTTAAAAGTTTATCGTTTATAATCGCCGTGACCTTTTCGCCGTTTATAACTATGCATGCAAACGACTTCTTAGGCGAATAGGGAGTCATACAACCGGGGTTTATAAAAGTTATGCCCTTGACGGTTTCTATTTCCGCAACGTGCGTATGTCCGTAGAACACAAGGTCGCAACCGAGTTCTTTCGCCCTGCGATACAACTTGTCGCGGGTTTGTTTAACGCCGTACTCGTGACCGTGGGTCGCAAGTATTTTATGCCCCTCAATCTCGGTTACGATTTCCGTATCGCTTCCAAAGTCGCAGTTTCCGTGTACCTGAAATGCTTTTTCCTTTAACGCGTAGGCGTAGTCCATGAAGTCGTCGTAGCAATCGCCGAGGTGAAAAACGTAGTCGCTTTCAAACATTATATCCGCAAGGTTTGCAAGGGCTTGTTTGTTTCTGTGAGTGTCGGATATTACGACAATCTTTTTCATAAGTGCCTCTCTAAGTCGATTAACGCCCGTTTTCTGTGGCTAACGGAATTTTTTTCCTCGTCGGTGGCAAACCCGAAACTCTTGCCTAAATCGTCGGATATAAATATCGGGTCGTAGCCGAAGCCGCCGTTCCCCTCTTCTTTGTACGCGATTTTTCCGAAAGTCTCGCCGTCGCCCCTGATAACCGTCCCGTCCTTTTTGTATACGACTATCGCCGCGACGAATTTTGCCGTTCTGTCCTCTACGCCGCTCATTTCTTCGAGCAGTTTTTTTCTGTTCAACGCGTCGTTGCCGTGTTCGCCCGCATACCTCGCCGAATAAATCCCCGGTTTACCGCCCAAAGCGTTTACGCAAAGTCCGCTGTCGTCGGCGAGAGCGTCCTCGCCCAAAGCCTCGGAAACCGTTTTAGCCTTTTTTAAAGCGTTTTCATAGAAAGTCGAACCGTCCTCGACTATTTCGCCCGTAAACCCCGCCTCGCTCATAGGAACGACCTCGTATTTTCCTTTCAGAATTTCCGAAATTTCTCTGAGTTTGCCTTTATTTCCCGAAGCGACTATAATTTTTTTCATTTCGGCTTAAACCTCTCTGTTTAAAAATCTCGCAAATATTATATTTGATAATAAGGAATAAGTCAACGATATATACCACGGGTTACAAAGATGTGTATGCAATATTTGACGTGTTGCCCTGTTTTTATGAGTATTTCTTTTAAAAAGCCTTACGGGACGTCGCCTTAAAGTCGCCGTCCCCTACTGCAAAATTTAACAGAATTTCATATTTAATAAAAATCTCTGATTTTTCATTCTGCCGATTTATTGCTGTTGAACAATCGGACGATATTTATTCTGTATGGCATTTATCTTATAAACAACCGTAGGGGACGGCGCCTCGACGTCCCGTAAAAAACCAAAAATGAAAAAAGAGCAAGATTATTCTCGCTTTTAACGATTATCTTGCTCTTTATGAATTACTAAAACATTATATTTCTTTTTCAATGTTTGAAAATCTGTCGGGCGAATATTTTGAAATTATCTTCACGAGTTTCATAAGTCGGTCTGAAAAGTCTATTCTTTCCTTGCAGGTTATTCCCGAAGCGGAATATTTCCCTATATCCCGTTGAAGATTATCGAGCAAAATGTTTTCGTCGTCCGTAAGTTCGTATCGTCTCGCGTTTTCGATATACGACAGCACCTCGCCGTAATTGAGCGAATATTCTTTACTCCCCTCGCCGTAGTCGCGTTTGAATACGGGTAGAAATTCTACCGTCTTCTTATCGTTGAAATCGAACGCGTTTTTGATTATTCCCGAGTCCTCGGGTTCGTCCGAAAAAGAAGAAAGTCGGTCTATAAGTCGTTTTTCCTTGCGATTCAGTTTAATTTTCGAGTTATACTGAACTACGAGCAAGGCATATAACCCGAAAGATACGGCGACGAATACAAGCCCGCCGAAACACGACAAAATAAAGTCGTCCGACACGCGATTATA
>CALGVF010000071.1 GCA_937920115.1 uncultured Clostridia bacterium | reverse complement strand
CCAACCGTGACAAAGGCTGTGTCTGAACCCTTTATAGCAATGTTTGCCGTAGTCTCTGTGAACGTTCTTTCTGCCGTTTTCGGGTATATCGCAAAGACCTTGCGGATTGTCTTTAAGCCATTTCACGTCGAAATCTTCCCAAAACGAAGTCGCTCCGAGCGAAATCATGCCGCCGTAAAATTCCTTTACCATTTCGATAACTTTGTCGCCCGCTCCGCTTTCGGCTGCCGCCGACAATATGTAATACCCGAGAAAGCCCGTCATGCCCTCTCCGCAATTTTCGGTTAAGAAAGCCGCGACCTCGTCCGACTTTTTTCTTCCCGCGAGATAACAAAACGCCTCTACCTGTTTGAACTTAGTTTTTCTTATGGGGTTCAGAGATAATCTACGCTCTACTTCTCTCGCCTTTTTATCGTCGTAGCCTAATTTCGAGAGCAACGCCGCGGACTTTTGCATCGCGATCATAACGAGCGAAGCCCAACCGATCTGACTGTCTTTTTCAAAGTTCGTTACCCAATCGAAGAAAAACTCGTTGTCTTTCCAATAGCCGAGTTTACAGTCTTTATATGAAACGCTGCCGTCCTCTTTAACGATCGTTAAAAAAGCGTCGATTATATCGTTTACATATCCGACTTTCGCTTTCACTTCGTCGAGTTTGCCCGTGTACAGATAATAGTCGCAAAGGCAGACGAGATACCACGCCGAATACGCGGGGATTTTGTTCGCCCAATAGTTCGGGAAGAACCTTTCCGTCTCGCAAATCGAGTCCATCAACTCGGGAATATCGCCGTATAAGTCGATTATCGTCAACATTTCGGGGTGAAGGTCGCCTATCCAAGTCATTCTGTCGCGTTTAATCCCGTCCCACACCACGTTGTTCTGAATACAGAGCGAAGCCGTATACACCGCCGTTTTTGCAATTTCGTTCACGAGTTTATCCGAACAATAAAAACTCCCGATCGCTTTTTCGGCGGTGGAAACGCTTTCGCAAGCCACGCAGTACAAATCTAAACTTTCGCCCTCAATAAGGTCTATACGAGCATATCGAAAGCCCGTTTTACACGTTTGCAACTCGGTGTTCTGCGGGGCAAGATACGAATAATCTCTTAAAGAATGGGCGTTCGACGAGTTGAACTCGCCCAACTCCGAGTACGCTTCTGCGACCGATTCCCCGAGTCTGACTCTTATTTTGCAATCGCCTTTCGCGTTTTTCGTAAGTATACGAACCATGCCGTACCTTTCGCGACCGAAATCGAGCGTAACGTAGCCGCCGTCGGAAATTCTCGCGATTGGCTCGTCGCCGAGCGTTATATTAAGTTTCTTTTCCCTCGTCAGAAGTTCCGCGTTTTCGATTTTCGATTCCGAAACGATTTTCGCAGGGAAAATTATTTCTCTCTTTTCATTTAATATCATTTCAAGCCTTTGTTCTCATGTACGAATTGAGTTCGTTCTCTATTTTTTTTAAGTCGTTTTTAAGCGACAAATATCTGTGCTTTCCTTGTTTTTCAGGCTTTAAAACGCTTACTCCCCTCTCGTCGGCGATTACTTTTCCCGCCTCGGAAAATACAAGGTCGCTCTCGTTAAACGCCGCGTAAACGGTGACGGGATCCCAACAAGGTCTCGTCCGTTCGGGGTCGTAAACGTAATTCTTTCCGCTTCGCAAATCTATCTTTTCAAAGAACAATTCGAGCGACTGTCTGACCGTTCCGAAAGCGTTTTTAAGGTAAAAATCGACCTTAGCCCCGACCTCGAACGGGAAAAG
>CALGVF010000070.1 GCA_937920115.1 uncultured Clostridia bacterium | reverse complement strand
CTCATTCTCGCTTCGGTGTACCTGTAAGCCGCGGCGGGGTCGCCGTCGACCGAACCGAAGTTTCCGTGTCCGTCTACGAGCGGAACGTTTATCGAGAAGTCCTGAGCGAGCCTTACCAAAGCGTCGTATACCGAACTGTCGCCGTGCGGGTGGTATTTACCTAACACGTCTCCGACTATCGTCGCACACTTCTTGTATGCTTTATCGGGCGTGAGACCGAGTTCGTTCATAGAATAAAGTATTCTTCTGTGAACGGGTTTAAGTCCGTCTCTTACGTCGGGAATAGCCCTCGAACGGTTTACGCACATCGCGTAGTCTATGAAACTCTGTTTTAACTCTTTATCGACCTCGATGTCTATAATCTTGGTCATTTCGAGAGTCCGTTTGAACTCTTCGGTTAAAGCCTGATCAAATTCTTTTTTAGCCATTTCGTCTTATCCTCCGCGATTATGTGTCGAGTTCGCGGTTTGCGAACTTAGCGTTTTCTTCGATAAACTTTCTTCTCAGTTCCGGTTCTTCGCCCATTAAAAGAGTGAAATTCGCGTCGGCTTCGACCGCGTCTTCTATCGTAACTTTACGAAGCGTTCTCGTAGCGGGATTCATGGTCGTATCCCAAAGTTGCTGCTTGTCCATTTCGCCGAGACCTTTATAACGCTGTATATCGCAACGCGGGTTTTCGAGACAGAATTTCTCCTTGTCCGCGTCGTTGTAGAAATAATAATCGACTTTGTTTTTCGTAGCCTTGTAAAGCGGAGGCTGAGCGATATAAACGTGTCCTTGCTCTACGAGCGGACGCATATATCTGAAAAAGAAAGTGAGAAGGAGTATTCTTATATGCGAACCGTCTACGTCCGCGTCGGTCATACAGATAACTCTGTCGTAACGAATCTTTGAAACGTCGAAATCGTCGAGCATACCGCCGCCGAACGCCGTTATCATAGCCTTTATTTCTTCGTTTTCGAGTACTCTGTTCACTCTCGTTTTTTCAACGTTCAAAATTTTACCTCTGAGCGGCAAAATCGCCTGAAAACGCCTGTCTCTGCCCTGTTTCGCCGTACCGCCTGCGGAATCCCCCTCTACGAGGTAAATCTCGCAAAGTTCGGGGTTCTTTTCCGAGCAATCGGCAAGTTTTCCGGGGAGCGCGGTAGACTCGAAAGCGGTTTTTCTCGTCGCTTCTCTCGCCTTTCTCGCCGCTTCTCTCGCTCTCTTCGCGGTAAGACATTTATTTAATACTTCTTTCGTGAACGACGGATTTTCTTCGAGGTACGACCCCAAGCCTTCCATCATGGCTTTCTGAACGTAACCTCTCATTTCGCTGTTGCCGAGTTTGGTTTTCGTCTGTCCCTCGAACTGCGGTTCGGGAAGTTTTACGGAAATTACCGCCGTAAGACCTTCTCTTACGTCCTCGCCCGAAAGTTTGTCGTCGTCTTTGACGAGGTTGAGTTTTTTGCCCGCGTCGTTTATGAGTTTTGAAAGGGCGAATTTAAAACCGTCGATATGCGTGCCGCCCTCTTTCGTGTTTACGTTATTCGCGAACGCGATTACGTTTTCGTTATAGCCGTCGTTGTACTGCATCGCGACTTCTACCGAAACGGCGTCGAATTTCTCCTCGAAATACAACACGTCGCTTATCGTCTCTTTGTTCTTGTTGAGATACTCGACGTACTCGACGATACCGCCGTTGTATTGAAGTTCGTCTCTCGCTTCTCTGCCCTCGCGTTTATCTTCTAATACGACTTTAAGTCCTTTATTGAGGAATGCGAAATCTCTCAGAGTGCTTCTTATCGTATCGTAGTTAAACTCGGTCGTCTCGAAAATCTCGGCGTCGGGCTTGAAAGTAATTCTCGTACCCGTAAGGTTCGAGTCTTCCAAAGTTTGAAGTCTCGTTCTTGGAACGCCCCTGTCGTATTCCTGACGGAAGTGTTTGCCTTTCTGATAAACGTCTACCGAAGCGAACTCGGAAAGGGCGTTTACCGCTTTAAGACCTACGCCGTGAAGTCCCGACGAGACCATATAACCGCCGCCGCCGAATTTACCGCCCGCGTTCGGCTTAGTCATAACGACTTCTACGGTAGACACGCCTTCTTTTTCGTGAATACCCGTCGGAATACCTCTTCCGTTGTCCATTACGGAACACGAACCGTCTTCGTTTATGGTTACGGTTATCGTATCGCAATAGCCCGCCAACGCTTCGTCGACGGAGTTGTCCACTATCTCTTTAACGAGGTGGTGAAGCCCTCTCGCGTCGGTAGAAGCGATGTACATACCGGGTCTTTTTCTGATATGTTCGAGACCTTCCAAAACTTGTATCTGGTCGGCGCCGTAATTGTTTTCGACTCTGTTTTCGTTATCCATCGTTTACTCCTGCGTAGTTTTTTTACTTACACTTATTATAATATATTATTATAAATAAGTAAAGCGAATACAATAAAAAAACGGACTTTTTAACAAAAAATTTCGTTAAAAAGTCCGTTCGTATTTATTAAATTCCGACTATTCGGAAATTCTCGAAAGCATTATCTCGTTAAATCTGCCGTCGCCTTTGAAATACGCCGTTTTACATACCTTTTTCGCTGTTTTTAAAGAGGTTTTTACGTACTGTTTATCGCCTCTGTACTCGGCGTGATAAACGAGCGTTCTCATACTCGTCGCCCCCGACAAATCGTCGCAATATTCCAAGGCGTTTTCGTATTCCTTTACCTTGTCGTCTATCCCTAAAACTATATACGAGCAAAGCATTTCCGCCCTGCATTCGCCGTCGATGTAGTCGGAGCGTTCGAGCGTATCGAGATTATAAGCGATACATTCGTTATCCGCAAGTTCTTCCGCTCTTCTCAGTTTGACGAGAGCGAACGCCGTCTGCTGACTTTCGGATATCCCCTCGTCCGTTTCAAAGAGTTCGGGCGATATTTCGCCGTAGGTTTTTCCCTCTTTTAAAAGAGCCGTTATAGTAAGGAGTTTTATAATCGCATCCTTACGGGCGATTATTTCCTTTTTCGCGTCGTTATCCTCGATTTCATTGTCGCTTTTTTCGGCATTTTCGGCATTTTTTTCCGCTTCGTCGTCCGCAAGCATTACCGTGAGAATTTCGCCGTCGCTATTCTCGGCGAAGCCTGAGACGGAATTTATTATAAGCACGACGTAAGAAAGAGGCATTCCGCAAAACAACGTAGCGGTAACGGGAGACTTACACAAAACGCCGATTATAAACCCGACGGTTAAAATAACGCAAGCGAATATACTGCCCGCTATGCCGCCGAACACTACTCTCGCGTATCTTTTGCAGATATTTTCGACGCCCGTCGGAGCGACGTCCGTTTCGCCGAGCGTTCCCCGTCCGAATCTCACCGAAAAACGCTTTACCGCGGTTTTGTCGTAACCGAATATCAGAAAGGAAAACTTCACCGTATCGAAGCCGTTTAATTTAGCCGCGACGACGTGTCCGAGTTCGTGAAAAAGCGAAATCGCGAGCCAATTCATAATAAGCCCCGCAAGCATGACGAGAACGCGGAAATACCATGCGAAAGGCATGGTAAAAGACACGAAGAACGCTATCAGAACCGAACAGACGTACATCGCGACCACGAGTATTTTTCTCGCAACTTTTCCCTTTTGCGTTTCTCCCATTTTAACCTCTCAACCAAGCGACTTGCCGTACACG
>CALGVF010000069.1 GCA_937920115.1 uncultured Clostridia bacterium | reverse complement strand
GCGCGCTTGAATGGGGTTCAAGAGGCCGGAAGTTCAAATCTTCTCACTCAGACCACGCAAAAGGGACAACGAATATTCGTTGTCCCTTTTGCGTGGTCTGAATTCGGTAGATGTGAATCAAATTTTTCACAATGTAAATGCGGTGAAGAATAGAAGAGTGTATAATTGTAAGAATAAAATCGGTACGGAAAAATTTGGTTCACGTTCGCAACTATGTTGCGAACCTTGCCGAGGGTTCCCGTTTATGGGAAACGGCAACATTTCTCACTCAGACCAAAGATTTAACAAAAAGAGAAGCCTTGACGTAGGGTAACGATTGTCGTTGTCCCTTTTGCATGGTCTGAGTGAGAAGATGTATAAAATAAATAATTGTTAAAACGGGACGTCGAGAGCGTCGTCCCCTACGGCCATAAAACAACTTGCCGACAGGCAAATATCACCACGATTAGCGATTTCACTTATCGAAAGATAAATATCACTTTGCGTAGCAAAATATCACTTGCACGCCGTCCCGAATATAAAAACAAAAACGAGATTGCCGACGATAGCGGAAATCTCGTTTTTTAGTTATTTCAGAATTATCTTTGTTTCGTTTCTACCGCATCCGAGCCGTTTTCCATTCTGTCGGTTATGCTGCATTTTCTCGTTAAATACGCAATTATGAGGCCGACGGCAACCCCTATCGCCGCAGGGATAATCCAGCCCAACCCGTATTTAAACAAAGGAACGTATTCTCTCATAAAATCGATTGTATCGGTTAAACGCAAGGCGTTTAATACTTCTTTCGGCAAGGCGGCGATGAAATCAAATATCGCGGCAACCAAAGTAAATGCTGTGGTAGTCACATATACGCAACGTCTGTGTCCGAACGAAAAACCGAACAATCCTAAAAGAATAAGCGTTATCGCAAGCGGATAGAGGAACATTAAAACGGGTATCGAGTAGTTTATAATCGCCGTCAGTCCGAGGTTTGCTATCAAAAAGGACACGACGGAAAAAATAACCGCCCACGCTTTATACGGAATAAATTTCGGGAAGAGCGATTTAAACGTTCCCGACGCGCCCGTAACAAGTCCGACCGCCGTTTTTAAGCATGCAAGCGTTACGATAAACGCTAAAATAATTACACCGATATTCCCGAAATAGTGTTGGCTTACCGTAAGGAATACTTCGCCGCCGTTTGCACTTAACGGGAAAATCGCACTGCTTTGCGCACCGATAATCGAAACGAACAGGTAGATAAGAGCCATAAATATGCAGCACACCGACCCCGCTTTCGCAGTGTTTTTTGCGATTGCAATAGGTTCGTTTATACCGTGTTCTCTGAGTACGTTGATAATAATTATACCGAAAGCAAGGCTTGCAAGTGCGTCCATGGTGTTATAGCCTTCCAGAAAGCCCGTAGTAAAAGCCCTTTGAGCGTAATCCTTGACGGGAGCGACCGTCGATATTTTTCCCATGGGTTTAATCAGAACCGCTATTACAAGCACACTCAGAAAGCAGAGGAAAAGGGGAGTCAAAATCTTTCCGACCCAAGTCAGTATTTTACCGGGGAATAGCGAAAACGCGAGTACTACGGCAAAAAATATAGCCGAAAATATCGCAAGTACGATGCCCGTGTTTGCGCCGCCGAACAGCGGTTCGATTGCAACGGTATAGGGAACGGTCGCGCAACGGGGAATAGCGAAAAACGGGCCTATCGTAAGGTATAAAACGCAAGTAAAAAAGTAACTGTACCCCTTGCCGACTTTAGCGGATAGACCAATAAGTCCCTCGCTTTTGCTCACGCCGATCGACGTTACGCCGAGTAGCGGAAGTCCTACGCCCGTGATTAGAAATCCTATAAGGGCGACGAGCGTTTTGTTGCCTGCAAGACTACCCATATAGATAGGGAAAATTAAGTTGCCCGCGCCGAAAAAGAGACCGAACAGCATGCCCGATATCCAGAGTGTTTGTTTAAATGTCAGTTTTTGTGTAGTTGAGTCGTTTAGCATATCGAGCCTTTTAGTTTTTTGACGAGTCTGTCGTCTCGTTATTCCTTAATCGTTTCGGTTTTCTCCGCAGACTTGCTGTCGTTGTAGTCGTTAAGTTCTTCGCCTAACGATTTCTTTGTCCTGAACGATAACATAAAGTTGTATTTCTGTTTGATTTTCTCCGCTTTTAATTTCAGCGAAAGTCGGAATTCTTCGAGTTTTACGACCACGTTGTGTTCGGTACCCCATTTCCTGATTTTAGAAACGACGTTGAACGAGTAGAATAAGTCGATTATGAATATTCCGAAATAAATACCGATAAAGAACGAGTAAATTTCGTTGTAGTTTATCCAATTAACCGCCTTTACGAACAGCGGGTGCAGGAATAAATAGTACGCAGCCCCGATAAGCCCCCAAAAAAAGGTGAATAACGGGCAGATAATTCCTTGAATGTTCCCCGGTCTGTCCGAGTAGTCCCACAACTTGACTTTCATTCTTTTAATGAATATCAAGCCCGTGATATATTCGACGAGGGTCATAGAAACCGTAATAATAAATATTACGAAAATCGCCCTTAAAATCTCGTTTTCGATAAAACTATAATCGATCGAGCAGATAAGGTACAGGCACACGACGCCCGTGCCGTAGAGCGGCAGGCACGGACCTGCTAAAAATCCGGGGTTGACCCATTTTTTATGCACAAATCTTCTGAAAAAGAGTTCGAGCGTCCAACCGAGCGTTCCGCCGAGTATGAATAGTAGACACAGAGTAATAAACGTTTTCATTTGCTCACCTTCCTTAGTTGAGGTTTTTATCGGCTACAAAATCTCGGACTATACGAACGAGTGTTCGACGGTTATAATCGCATTGAGTTTGTCGTCGTATTCCTTGATTTTTTCGCTTACCATATTTTTGATTTCCTTTTCGGAAAGTTTGGTTTCGTTGGTTATTACGAGGTCGAAAATCACGTTCGCGTGAGTGTCGCCCTCGTTCATTCTGAAATCGTGCAGAGTAAATTCGGGGTCGATTTCGGCGACTATTTTTTCGCACTCTTCCTTAATCGCGTTGAGTCTCGGACTCGAAGTCACAACGGGGTCGATATGTATGGTCGCGAGACAGTCGAACTTCTTTTCAAGCCCTCGTTCTATGTTGTCGATGGTGTCGTGAATTTGCAGAATATCGCCTTCGGCGGGGACTTCTGCGTGAAGAACGATTATTTTTCTTCCCGGACCGTAGTCGTGAATCATTACGTCGTGAATACCCGTGACGTGCTTCTTATCGTAGTTTAAAACGTAGTCGGAAACGCCTTTTACGAGTTTCGGGTCGGGGGCTTCGCCGAGCAGTAAATCGACGACGCTCTTTATCGAGTCGATACCCGAAAGGGCGATAAACACCGAGACAATCGCTCCCGCTATTCCGTCGAACGGAATATTTTTGAAAAAGTAGGAAAGTATCGCCGAGAGAATGACTATCGAGGTCGCGAGACAATCCGAAAAACTGTCTTTCGCCGTCGCTTGCATTGCGACCGAGTCTATGCGTTTGGCAATAGATATGTTTAAAAGTCCGAGCCAAAGTTTTGCGACAATCGAAAATCCTAAAACGGCGAACGTAATTATTGCCGTAGTCGAAGAACCGAAAGACGAGGTCTCGAACGCCGCGATTTTTTTGACCGAATTTATCATAAGTTCGACGGCGACAATGAGGACGACGACCGAAACGCCCAATGCGGCGCAGTATTCCATTCTGCCGTGCCCGAACGGGTGTTCCTTGTCGGGCTTTTTGCTTGCGAGTTTGAACCCGAAAAGGGTAATAATCGACGAGCCTGCGTCGGACAGGTTGTTGATACCGTCGGAGACGATCGAAATCGCACCCGATATGAGTCCCGCGACTATTTTTATAAGGCACAGGGTAACGTTTACGGCAATACCGACTATTCCCGTGAAAAAGCCGCATTTTTTGCGTATTTTCGGGTCGTTTACGTCGTT
>CALGVF010000068.1 GCA_937920115.1 uncultured Clostridia bacterium | reverse complement strand
GGCTACGTTCACGAACAGGGCAAACCGTCGATTATCGTAATGAACAAGTGGGATAAGGTTGAAAAGGACACCCATACCATAAACGAGTTCGAGAAAAAGATACAGACCGACCTCGCGTTTATGGACTATTACAAGTCGATATATATATCCGCGAAGAACGGGCAGAGAACGAACAAACTTTTCGGACTTTGCGAAGAGGTTTACGCGAACGCGGGCAAGAGAATAACGACGGGAACGCTCAACGACGTGATTTCGGACGCGGTAAGGGCGAACGAGCCGCCGACGAAGAACGGCAGGAGACTGAAAATATATTACGCGGTACAAGACGGAATATATCCGCCGACGTTCATATTGTTTGTAAACGCACAGGATCTGATGCACTTCTCGTACAAGAGGTATATAGAGAATACGATAAGAAAGACCTTCGGTTTCGAGGGAACGCCTATAAGGATATTTATCCACGAGAAGCAGGAAGATAATTAACCGAATATAAAAGCCTGCCGTTGTTTAGCGGTAGGCTTTTCGTGTGCGTAATAATAGCGATAAGTCGCCGTATAAGTCGATTAACTCGTAATTTTGCCGTGAATAATACCCCCGAGTTTTCTGCATTTGCGGAAATCTCGGGGGTTCATTTTTGGTCAAACGCCGTAAACGTTGTTTGGTGTTAAATGTTTGTTTCATCGATTTTGTCTTTACATACGTACTTTCCGCTTTTATTGTGCGTTTTAACGCATTCCGTGAGTAAATATTCTATCTGTCCGTTTAAAGACCTGAAATCGTTTTCCGCCCACTTCGTAAGTTCGGCGAACAGTTCTTCGCTTATTCTGAGCGGAATCTGCTTTTTCTTTCCGTCGCCCATCTCAATAGAGACTTCCCGAATTTACTATGGGCTGAGCGTCGCGGTTGCCGCAAAGCACTACCAAAAGATTGGAAACCATCGCGGCTTTTCTTTCTTCGTCGAGATCAACCGTTCCGTGTTCTTTAAGTCTTTCGAGAGCCATTTCGACCATTCCGACTGCGCCGTCTACAATCATTTTTCTCGCGTCGATAACCGCCGAAGCCTGTTGGCGTTGAAGCATTACCGCCGCTATTTCGGGAGCGTAAGCAAGATAGGTTATACGGGCTTCGACTATTTCGAGTCCCGCGATTTCGACCCTCGATTGTATTTCCTTTTTGATTCTGTCCGCAACGACTTCGCTCGAACCTCTTAAACTTCCTTCGTCGGCTAAGCCGTCGCCCGTCGTGTCTACGTTGGGGGCGATGTCGTAGGGATAAATTCTGACGATATTGCGAAGCGCGCTGTCGCATTGAAGCGAGAGATATTCTTTATAGTTGTCTACGCAGAACGCCGCCTTTGCCGTGTCCACAACCTTCCACGTTACGGCGATTCCTATTTCTACGGGGTTTCCGAGACAATCGTTTATCTTTTGACGGTTGTTATTGAGCGTCATTAGTTTCAACGATATTTTCTTGTTCGGCATATTTACGTTTACCGCCGTTCCGTCGCTTTTGACCGTTGTTGTCGGGGTAACGGTTTTAACGTCACCGCTTTGATTGAGTTTAGTGTCGGAAGCGGGGTTGACTGCCGAACAGAACGGGTTTATCGCATAAAAACCTTCGCCCTTTATCGTGCCTATGTACTTTCCGAACAGAGTAAGAACCAACGCTTCCTGCGGTTTCAACACTCTGAGTCCCGCAAACATAAATATCGATATGAGAATAACGACTATCGAGACGGCGACGAGAACAAATCCGAGCGGCGGATAGTAATTTTTCTCAATCATACTTCCCCCGACCGCAATGCCGATTATGCCTGCGATTACAAGAACGATACCCGTTAAAAGGGTACGCATTCCGTGTTTTTTGCCTTCCAAAATTTTTTCTTCCATCGAACAATCCTCCTAAATTGTTTTGATATCATAATGATATCATATAATTTAAGAACTGTCAAGTAAAAGTTAAAAATAAGGACTGAAAAAAACTGCGGACTTGCATTGTTTTGCGGTCCGTAGTCTTGATTGTTTTTTTACATACAGTCTTGATTGTCTTTATATGATGTTTTAACGTTTTTTGGTATCGTTACCGTTACTTTTGTTCCCGAGCCGAGTTTGCTTTCAAACGTTATCTTCGCTTCGTAAATTTCGCATACATGCTTCACTATCGCAAGCCCGAGTCCCGTGCCGCCCGATTCACGCGAACGCGATTTGTCTACTCGGTAAAATCTCTCGAATATTCGGTCGATATGCTTTTCTTCGACCCCTATTCCGTCGTCCTCTACAACGAGTATTACCCCCGTTTCCGTTTCGGAAACCGTAACGTTAACGTGTCCGCCTTTTTCGTTGTATCTTATTCCGTTTTCCATAAGGTTCTTGACGAGTTCCACGGCGTGTTCTTTTTCCATTTCGACCGTTCCGTCGCCGCCGACCTCGACAGTTACGCCCTTTTCGTCCGCTATCGCCGACAGACTCTCTTTAACGTCTCTTGCGACTAAGCCTAAATCTACCGTCTCGGGCGTTATTTGCCTGCCACTTTCCAGTTTGGATAAGTCGAGCATATCGTTCAATAAACTCACTATTCTCGCGACCTCTTTTTCTATTTTTAGCGACAGTTTTTTTGCGTTATCGTCGGTCGTTTGTAAGGCTATAAGTTCGTTAAACCCCTTAATCGCGGTGAGAGGAGTTTTGAGTTCGTGCGAGGCGTTCGCGAAAAATTCGCTTCTCGTTTTCTCGGCGTTTTTAACCGCCGTAATGTCCGAAAGGACGATTACCGCGAAGCCCTTTTCGAGAAGTTCGGCGGAAACGATAAACGTTTTGCCGTCAGTTCCGAGTTCAAACGGGCGTATCTTTTCGCTCTTTAAAACGCTTTCCACGCCGTCGTTGAAATTCTTGTCGGAAGTAAGTATAGAGTAGTCTTTGCCCGCCGCTTCGTTTATCGGGAAGATATTTGCCGCGACTTTGTTCACGCTTTCGATTTTTCCGTCGCTTTCGAGTACGATTATACCGTCAGAAATATTGTCGAGTATATAGTCGAGTCTTTCCTTTTCGCTCTTCGCTTCGGCGATACTCTTTGAAAGTCTCATGCTTATCTCGTCGATTTCCGTAAGCGTTTCGTTTATTTCGTCGTCGCCCGATCTCGGAACGCTCTCTACGTAGTTGCCGTTTCTTATCGCTCTTATCTTATCCCTCACGTCTCTGAGCGGTTTCACGAGGGCGTTCGCGACGAGTATGCTCGCTATATAAGATATGAAAAGTGAGGCTATAAGTGCGTAAACGAGACTCGGAACGGTTTTAAGAACGTATTCGTTCACGCTCTCTACGGCTATCGCGGTACGGATAAACGCGAAGTCGTCTTCTCCGACCTCGACCTTTAACGCATAGTAGACCATAGACTTTTTAAGCGAGTCGCTGTATCTTATCGCCGCTTTCGGCGTGCCGGCGAACGCCGCTTGTATTTCGGGTCTTAAAAGATGGTTTTCCGTCAGTTCCTCGCTCTTGCTGTCGCCCAAAACTTTGCCTTCTTTGTCTATGACGGTAAGTCGTACTTCTTCGGGTACGCCCTTTATTATCTCGTCGATTTTTGTCTCGTCGAACAGGGAAGAGTATGTTTCCGCCAAGGTCTTGACCTCGGCTTCCGCAGCCTTTTCGTGCGATGATTTGTTGAGCGTTATTCCCGAAATAAATACGATAAGCAGGGAAAGCGTTACTATTACAATGTTAAAAATCAAAAATTTCTTCTTCATACTATTTTATAACCCACGCCGCGGACGGTAGCGATTTCCGCTCCCGAGTCGGCAATTATTTTCCGAAGCGAGCCTACGTGAATGTCGAGCGTTCTCGTTTCGCCGTAGTTTTCGCCCCATACTTTGTCCAAAAGATAATCTCTCTGCAATACTTTTTGCGGCTCGGAAACGAGCAGTTTCAGAAGTTCGTACTGTTTAAGCGTAAGTTCTTTGACTTCGCCGTTTACCGTCACTATCCTTTCGTCATCGTTTATAACTATACCCTTGTACGAAATGACGCTTGCGACGGGGACGGTTTTCCTTAGGTTCGCCTTTATCCTCGCAATCAGTTCCAAAACTCCGAACGGTTTAGAGATGTAGTCGTCCGCTCCGAGGTCGAGACCTCTCACTTTGTCTATTTCGGTTGATTTTGCGGACACCATTATGACGGGAATATTCGCTGTCCTAGGGCTTGCTTTAAGCCTCGAAAGTATCTCGTATCCGTCCTCTCCGTCGAGCATAATATCGAGGATAATCAACCTCGGCAGGGACTTTTCGAGTGCGATGAACAATTCGTCGCCGCAAGAAAAGCACTCGGGAGTAAAGCCTGCACTTATAAGTGCATACCTGTATACTTCCCGAATAGAGGTTTCGTCGTCTACCGCGTAAATGAGAGTCTGATTGTCCATTTAAAATCTCCGTTTGGCGGCGAACAATTAAAGTTGCCGTCGATTTATCCTATTTTATGATACCCCGTGGCGGCGTACTCAGCCCATTCGCCTATGTTTACGGCGTGGTCGCCTATCCTTTCGAGGTATTTCGCTATCATCATAAACAGAATAGCCTGATCCGCGTTGGCGGAGTTTCGCTTGATGAGTTCGATAAGGTCGGCTTTTACCGTCTCGAACAGTTCGTCCACCTTGTCGTCCCGTTTGTCAAGCCCTCTCGCCGTGTCGAGGTCTCTGTTTATATAACTCAAAACCCCGTCTTTTACCATACCTATGACGAGTTTCGCCATAAGTTCGATATGCTCGGGTTTTTTAATGAATTTCTCGCCTTTGAATTGCAGGGTAATCTCGCTTATATCCGCCGCCTGATCGGCTATTCTTTCGAGGTCGGTTATCATTTTGAGTGCCGCCGAAACCTCTCTGAAATCGCCCGCGACGGGGTGTTCGAGAAGCAGAATTTTCAGACAGTCCTGTTCGATTTCTCTTTCGAGGCCGTCAACGTTCTTGTCGTCCGCCATAACCTCTTTCGCGAGGTCTGCGTTTTGCGTTTTCAAAGCGTTTATCGACTTTTCGATTGCGAGTTCCGCTTCGTGGCACATTTTCACGAGTTTGTTGAAAACGAGGTTCAGTTCGTTTTCGTACTTGTTTCTTATACTCATAGTATACCTTCTTTTTCTCCTTTTTTCAAGTAAAATTCAATATAATCGAATTTTAGCCGAATCTTCCCGTGATGTAGTTTTCGGTACGCTTATCCTCGGGCGACGAGAATATCTTTTCGGTGTCGCCGTATTCGATAAGTTCGCCGAGCAGGAAATACGCCGTTTTGTCGGCTATTCTCGTAGCCTGTTGCATATTGTGCGTTACTATTATAATGGTAATCTCCTTTTTGAGTTCTTCCATAAGTTCCTCGATTTTTCCCGTGGAAATGGGGTCGAGTGCGGAAGTCGGTTCGTCCATTAAAAGTATTTCGGGGTTTGCGGCGAGAGACCTCGCTATGCAGAGTCTCTGTTGCTGACCGCCGCTCATTCCGAGGGCGTTTTTGGAAAGTTTATCCTTAACTTCTTCCCAAATACTCGCTTTTTTGAGCGAAGTTTCTACTATTTCGTCGAGTTGACTTTTTTTCGTTATGCCGAAAGTTCTCGGGGCGAACGCAACGTTGTCGTATATGGAAGTCGGGAAGGGGTTGGGCTTCTGAAAGACCATGCCCACGTTTTTGCGGAGCAGGTTGACGTCTACGTTCTTGTCGTAAATATCCCGACCGCCGATTTTGAATTCGCCCGTGATTTTACAGCCCTCGACGAGGTCGTTCATACGGTTGAAGCACTTTAAAAAGGTGGACTTTCCGCAGCCCGACGGTCCTATGAAAGCCGTGACCTTTTTTTCGGGAATTTCTATCGAAACGTTTTTAAGGGCTTTGAAATCGCCGTACCACAATTCTGCGTTTTTTACGCTGACGTCACCGCCGTATTTAATGTTTATATCGTTCTTTTTCATTTTGTTTTCCTCTGCAATTTTGTGGCGAGTACTTCCGCTAAAAGGTTCAGAAGAAGTACTATTACTATGAGAACTACCGCCGCGGCGTAAGCCTCGCTTAAATGCCAACCCTCTCTCGAAAGGTTATAAAGGGCTACCGCAAGCGTCGCTCCGCTGTCGGTGACCGACTTCGGGGTCGCGGATATTACCGAACCCATCGTGTATACGAACGGAGCCGACTCGCTCACGATTCTGCCCGTCGCGAGTATTATCGCAGATAAAATTCCGGGTAGAGCGGACGGCAGAACTATTTTGAATATCGTTCTCACTTTTCCCGCTCCGAGAGCGTAACTTCCTTCTCTCAGTCCGTCGGGTACAGATTTAAGACTTTCCTCTACCGAGCGTACTATCGTCGGAAGAAGCATCATCGAGATAGTGCATACGCCCGCGATAATGCTCGACGAACCCGTGAAGAATTTTACGAACGTTATCATTCCGAAAAGTCCGTAGACGATCGACGGAACGCCGCTTAAAACGTCTATCGAAACTCTTATTATGCGTATGAGCGGGTTTTTCGCGTTCGCGTATTCGTTTAAGAAAATCGCCGCCGAGACGCCTATCGGAACGGAGATTAAAAGGCTCAGTCCTACCGTGTAAAGGGTGGTTATAATCGAGGGGAGTATGGTTACGCTCTTACTGCCGTACTCGTATCTGCCGTATATAATCGACGGGTTTTTAACGAGTTCGGGAACGCCTTTATAAAAGACGAAACCGACGACAACGAAGAGCATAAGTCCCGCTATAAGTCCGTTAACTACGGAAATATACTTTTTCGCTTCCGAATATTTCGGACTGAACGAAAAGCCTTTTACTCTGTCGTTCAACTTCTTGAAAAATTCCGAAACGGGGTTGTGTTTGTCGTTTTCTTCCGTCGCCTTTTCCTTTTTCTTCGTCGAACGCTTTACCGCCGAAGTAACGACTTTGCCCGATACGAGGTTGAACGCCGTGTTGATTAAAAGCACGAAAACGAGAAGGACTACGCCCGTCGCTATCAACGCCCCTTGTTGCAGGTCGCCCGCGTAACCCATTTCGAGAACTATGTTCGCCGTCAGAACTCTGAACGAGGAGAAGAAGCCCTCGGGATATGCGACCGAGTTGCCCGCGACCATTATTACCGCCATCGTCTCGCCCAAGGCTCTGCCCGTGCCGAGAATAAGCGACGCGGTGATTCCCGATTTCGCCGACGGGGAAAGTATCTTGAATATCGCCTGCGACTTTGTCGAACCCATCGCGACCGCCCCTTCGTAATAGGTTTTCGGCACCGCTTCGAGACTCGTTTTCGAGAGAGACACTACCGTGGGAAGTATCATAACGCCGAGAATCAACGAGGTTGCGAGCAGTCCGCTGCCGTTGTTCGGGGCGATTTTCGCAAGCAAAGGAAGCAGGAAAGTTATTCCGAAAAACCCGTATACGACGGAGGGTATGCCCGCGAGCAGGTTTATTACCGCCGCGAACGGGCGTTTGATTGCTTTGGGGCAGTAGAACGCGAGGAAAACCGCGGTGAAGTAGCCGATTATGCCGCCGATGAGAACCGCTCCCGTAGTTGCGGCGAGCGTGCCGACTATCATTTTGAATATTCCGTAACTTCCCGAAATATTGCCCGTAAAACCGTCTTCTCTGTCGGGCGCCCATTCGCTTCCGAACAGGAAATCGAAGAATCCTATTCTGATTAAAGCGGGTACGCTTTTTACTATCAGAAAACCGAATATTGCGACGACCGATATCGTACACACGATAGCCGCCGCCGCAAACGTTCCTTTTCCGATTTTCTCTTTTATCTTCTGAAAACCGATCATTTCTTTATTTAATTTCCGAGAATTTAACTATTTTTCCCGTGTATATGTCGTAGAGGTTCTTTATCGTAAGATTTTCTACTTTGTCGTTTTTCTTGTTTACGATTACCGCTACCGCGTCGAGACAGAGGTTGAAACTGTTGAGTTTTTCGTCTTTGACCGCCGCAGAGGAAAGTCCGATTACGTTTCCGACGGTGTCTTTCTTAGCCTCGGATTTACCGACCGAAGAACCTTGAAGTTGTTTGTCTACTATGTTGCCCGCTTCTACTCCGTAGATTGCCGCATAAGCCTTGACCGCTCCGTCGATAACCTTTTCCATAGAGGTCGAACCTCTGAGTACTATCTTTCCGCTCGGAATCGTCGCGAGTTTTTCAAACGTTCCGACCGCTATCGGGGTTTCGCCTTCGTTCGCTCTTTTCGCTTCGTCGGTGAGGAATATTACGCCGTCCGCGTCGCAAACCGCCTGCATTTCCGAACTCTTTAAGAATTTAAGGAAGTCTTCTGCGAGCGGAGTCAACGTTACCGCTTTGTTGGTCATTACTACGAAAGGTCTCTGTATAGAGTACGTTCCGTCCAAAACGGTCGCTTTGCTCGGGGTAACTCCGTTTACCTTTACTACTTTGACAGTATCGTCTACCGAACCGAGCGAGATATAACCGATTGCGTTTTCGTCGCTCGCTACCGAGGATAAAACCGCGCCCGTTCCGTCTAAAAGAGTTGCCTTGGAAGTCGTGGCGTATACGGTTTTGCCGTTTTCGTCTTTCATATTGAGGTAGTTGCCGTTGCCGTCCGTTACGACTTTATCGAACGCCTCTCTTGTGCCGCTCGCCTGTTCTCTCGCAATTATCGTGATGTCTTTTTCTTTTGCTTCGCTGTTACCGTTGCCACTGTCGTTGTTTCCGCAAGCCGCGAATGCGAAGAGGGAAACACATGCTATCGCCGAGGCGATGATTGCCATAATTTTCTTTTTCATTTCTTTTTATCTCCTTTTTCGTTTTACGCCCTTATTATACCCCCGTCGAAAAAATTTAACAGTCCGAATTTTGTAAAACAAATGTAAAGTTTTCGTAAAGTCGTTTGATTAAATTCGAAAAAAGTTGTATAATATATATATGGAAAGCAAAACGGCGGACAAAAACAGAATATATTGCGCCATAGACTTGAAGTCTTTTTTCGCTTCGGTCGAATGCGTCGAAAGAGGTCTCGACCCCTTGGGGGTAAACCTCGTCGTGGCGGATTCTTCGAGAACGGAAAAGACTATTTGCCTTGCCGTTTCGCCGTCTTTAAAGGCTTACGGAATTTCAGGCAGAGCGAGACTTTTCGAGGTCGTTCAGAAAGTCCGAGAGGTGAACCGCAAAAGACTTTCCGAGACGGACGGCGGGAAATTCGTCGGCAAGTCCTTCGTCGACGCCGAACTCAAAGCCGATAAAAATCTCGAACTATCCTATATAGTCGCCCCGCCGCAAATGGCGAAATACGTCGCTATGAGCGTTAAAATCTACAATATTTACAAGCGTTTCGTGTCCTCGGACGATATTATAGTCTATTCTATCGACGAGGTTTTCATAGATATTACAGACTACCTTAAAATATATAAACTTACCCCTCGCGAACTCGTTATGAGAATGATTATCGAAGTTCTGAAAGAGACGGGAATTACCGCGACGGCGGGAATAGGTACGAACTTATACCTTGCGAAAATCGCCATGGATATAGAGGCGAAGCATATCGGCGCAGACGAAAACGGCGTGAGGATAGCCGAACTCGACGAGAAGAGTTATCGCGAAAAGTTGTGGTCGCATAAGCCTATTACCGACTTTTGGAGAGTCGGTCCGGGGTATGCGAAACGACTTAACGAGCAGGGGCTTCATACTATGGGCGATATCGCCCGTTGTTCGCTCGGCAAACCGTCCGACTATTATAACGAGGAACTTTTGTATAAAATTTTCGGGATAAACGCCGAACTGCTTATCGACCACGCTTGGGGAATAGAGCCTTGCAAAGTGTCGGACGTCAAAAAATACCGCCCGTCGGCGAACAGTATTTCGTCGGGGCAGGTGCTTGCCGAACCGTATACTCACGAAAAGGCGTTGCTTATCGTTAAGGAAATGGCGGACTTTCTGTCGGTGGAAATGGTCGAAAAACGGCTTGTCACCGATAAAATATCCATTGCGATTTGCTACGACGTCGAGAACGTGAAAGGCGGCGACTATTCGGGCGAAACGAAAATCGACAGATACGGCAGAGTAATTCCGAAGGAGGCGACGGGGTCGGCTAATTTGGGCAGATTTACCTCGCAGACTACCGTTTTTATCTCGGAATTTGCAAAACTGTTCGAGAAAATTACGGATAAAGACTTGCTCGTGAGAAAAATCGTCGTATGCGCGGCGGAAGTCCTCGCCGAGGACGACCCGAAACTTTTATCGAAAAGCGAGCAGTTGTCGCTGTTCGACGACGCCGAAAAACGCGAAAAGGAAGTCGAGGAAGAGAAACGAGAGAAGAGCCGTCAGCAAGCGGTGGTCGAAATAAGGAAAAAATACGGCAAAAACGCCGTTTTGAAAGGCATGA
>CALGVF010000067.1 GCA_937920115.1 uncultured Clostridia bacterium | reverse complement strand
AGAGGGGGCGTCCGCCGCCGAGGTGAAGTGGCGGCGAAGCCGACGAGAGAGGTCAAATATCGGAGGTTTTATGGAAAAGTACGCTTGGAGAGCAAAATTACTCGACGGAAAAAGGGACGAGTATATAAAAAGACATAACCAAATTTGGAACGAGATGAAAGCCGTTTTAAACGACGCGGGCATTAAAAATTATACGATATGGCTCGACGGCAACGACCTTTTCGGCTATTACGAGTGCGAAAAAGGCGTTGAATACGCCGCGAAAACGCAGTCTGAAAGCGAGGTCGTGAAGCGTTGGAACGAGTATATGAAAGACGTTATGATTATGCCTGCGGACGAGGAAACGGGCGTTCAGCCGCATCTCGAAAAAGTGTTTGAATTTAATTGATATGGAAAAAATAACCAAGGGATTGGTCACTATTCCGACGGACGAGAGTTACGTGGAAAAGACTAAGGAATTTATAAAACTATGGGGAGCGGACGCCGTCAGAGATTGCGACGGCGTGTCCTTGCCGAAAGACTTAAAACAGTTCGGTTGCGACGCCTACAAGGCGTATTTTATCGTCCGCGAGGACCACGAGTACGCGAAAAATCACGAAGAGTTTTGGCAGAACGCCGCGTTATGCACTAAGCGTTATCTCGCGGCGGGAAGCGAACTCGAAATAGACGTTTTGGACGGAATTTTCAAGGAAAGTTTCAAGCCGAACGATAAAAGCGTGGAAAAATATTGGCAGGTTTTCGACCGTACTACGGGACAAGAACACGCGGACAAAGAGTATCTCGGCGACGGCAAAGTGCGAATTTTCAACTGTAAGAAATTCCACGAATACACCGTAAATTTCTTTGCCGTAAACACTTGGGACCCCGTTCAGATTTACAATTATTTCTCGAACGGGTGGACTTGCGAGAAAGATATAGACCTCGACCCGATATATCCCGAAGCCCTTTCTCACATGCTTTACAGAATGGAAGAGTGGCTTAAAAACAATCCCGACGTAACGGTCGTGAGATTTACCACCTTCTTCTATAATTTTCTGATAGTATACGAGAGCGGAACGAAGCAGATTAAGTGGGATTGGCACAATTACGCCATGACCGCTTCGCCCGCAATGTTCGAGGCGTTTGAAAAAGAAACGGGCGTGAAAATCGCACTCGAAGATATTATTTCGGGCGGGTATTATTCAAACAGGTTTGCGATTCCGAATAAAACTATGAGTCTGTACGTCGATTTCGTACAGAAAAAGTGTTCAAAGTGGGCAAAACTCTTCGTCGATTTGTGCCATAAGTACGGCAAAAAGGCGATGATGTTCGACGGCGACCACAGAATAGGGGTCGAGCCGTATTCCCCGTATTTTGCGAACATTGGTTTGGACGCGGTCGTCGGAGCCCCTTCGGGAGCGGTCTACGTTCAGCAGATTGCGAATATAAAAGGCGTGAAATACACCGAGGGCAGACTTACTCCCTACTTTTTCCCGAACGAATGTCCGGGCGACGAGAAAGGAACGGAAATTCTGACTTGGGTATGGAACGGAATGAGGCGAAGCCTTTTGAGAAAACCTATCGACAGAATAGGTTTCGGCGGCTATTTAAAGCAGATTGAAAATTATAAAAAGTTCGTCGCAAAGGTTAAAAGCGTGTGCGACGAGTTCAGAGAGATAAAGTCGAACGTGGAGAGAGAGGGGTGCGTCGTCAAGGCGAAAGTCGCGTTTTTAACCTACCGCGGCAGACCCGATTCGTGGATGCTCGGCGGCGTGTTCGTGGACGATACGAGACAGGACGGGTATTATTACAATTCGTTTACCTACGCTCTTTCGGTACTTCCCGTAGAGGTGGATTTTATCTCGTTCGACGAGTTGAAGACTATCGACCTTAAAAAGTACGACGCGATAATATCTTGCGGACTTACGGGTACTGCGTTCCACGGCGATTATATGTGGACGGACGAAAAGATCGTCGAAAAAATAAGGGAATACGTTTATTGCGGCGGCGGTTTTTTAGGCGTGGGCGAACCGAGCGGCTACCAAAAGAACGGGGCTTATTTCCAACTCCGCGACGTGTTGGGTCTTGAAAAAGAGTGCAATTTCACGCATTTTGAAAGGCGCGATACAGTGAAAGTGGACGCGAAACATTGGATAACGGACGGCATCGACCTTTCCGCAGTAAGATTTAACGAAAAGATGCAGGGCGTATATCCGCTCACGGCGAAACTTCTCGCCGCTCATTTCAACGCCGAATACCCCTTGGGAATGGCGAACGCGTGCAACGCGGATATGGCTGTAAACGAATACGGCAAGGGAAGAAGCGTATACTTTTCGGGAATATCCGACAACAACGAAGCGATAAGACTTATATACAAAGCGATATTATGGCTCGGCGGGAAAGAGAGCGAACTCAGAAAGACTTACGCCGAGAGTTCGGATATCGACGCCTACTATTACGACAAGAGTAAGACTTACGCCTATTACAACTCTACGGACGGGCAAATCGTATCTCAGATATACGATAAGTTGGGCAATAAGTCGATTATCGAGTTAAAACCATATGAAATAAGATGGATAAAAGAGAAGTAAAAAGATAAAATTTAACCGCCGCGACCCTGTTTTAAAACAGGGTCGCGGCGGTTTGGATTCACATACTCGTTTTCTCTTTCGGTTGTATTTTTTTTGTTGAAGTCATTATGTAAACGGCAAGCAATGCTTCCTCCTTCGGGGCAAATTTTAACTATGATTTGCCTTTTGCCTTCTTCTTCGGGGAGGGTGGGCTTTGCCGCCGATAGAGGTTACAACGGTCTGTAAAGAATAAGAAGTTTTTAATTGGTTATCGTTACGCCGTGACGAAATTTCGGGCGGCATAGAAAATTTCGTCCTGCCCCTTTTCGTTCGGGTGTATTCCGTCTCGGCACATTAAATTCTTAAATTGCAAAGAAGTCAGAAATCTTTGCCTTAAATCTATTATATTAAGTCCCTTAGCGTAGGAATTTTTCAGAATTTCGTTGTTGAACATTTCCTGATGTCGGTAAATCGTGTCTACGTCGCCCTTGAAAAATTCAAGCACTCTGTCACCGTCTGCGAGTTTCGATATTACGTTTGAAAAATATCTCTCGGACATTACGGGCGGAATAGTGCAAGGTACGACTTCGACTCCCGCGTTTAAAAGTTTGTCGAGAGTCTCTTTATAAAGTACCGAAAATTCCTCGGGCGAAGTTTTCGAGGTGTGTTCCTCGTTCGGGGTCGCCGCAACCGCTTTCCAATCGAAGTCCGCGTCGTTGCCGCCGAGTTCTATGACCGCAACGTTCTTTTTCGTCTTGTCAAGTCCCGATATATATCTGTCGATTACGCCCCTTTCGCAAATTCTTTTGAGCGAGTTGCCGAACGCCGAAATGTTGTCCGTTTTAACTCCGTAAGTCTCTTCAAAAGTCTTTACGGCGTAATTGTTCATAACCGTCGGCTTGCCCGTGTCGGTCGTTATGCCTTTCCCTATCGAATCGCCGAACACCGTTATTATTTTGTTTTTGAAGTCCGTAATTTTCATTTTTCTTCGCCTCCTTGTTCGTGTTTTTTTTGTAGCGGAAGAAGATGTCGCGAATTGTACCCTCAGTATATCCCGCCGCCCGAAATATTACAACCTACTTGTCGCGTTTCGGGTTATACGCTTTTTTTTCGCGAAGTAGAGAGGTTTTTTCGGAACTCTACCGACGGTAGAGAGAAAGTAGAGTCCCCTTTTTCGTCTATAAATCATACTATGTCGGACAACAATAATACAGACTTTGCCAAAACGCCGCTATTTCCGTGCTTTATACCGACACCCCTGAAAGGGGACCCCTCGGTAGATTATTCGCATTGCGAATATTGACGGCAAATGCTCCTTTGAAGTACGTTTAGTACTTCTGCACTCGCCTTTACCAAAAATCATCGAAAATATCGACGTTTTGATTGCAAGCAAGTCTAACGGCGTATTTTTAGGGTAATATAAGGCTTGTGAACGTGTTAATGCTTGACGTATAAGTCGTGAGCAGAGTGCGATATTTGTCAAAAATTCGTCGTTAGACCATAATTTGTCTTATTCTTGTCCGACATACGACAAATTTATCGTTGATTTTTTTGGCATAATGTGCTAAAATTGACCCGAGGACTAAAAAATGGAAGATTTAAAGATTATTTTCGCTCAGAATTTAATAGCCCTCCGCAAGCAAATGAAACTCACGCAGATAGAACTTGCGGAAAAGATAAACTACTCGGACAAAGCGGTTTCCAAGTGGGAAAGGGGGGAGTCTATACCCGACGTTTCGGTGCTTATGGTCATTGCAAATCTGTTCGGAGTGTCGATAGATTTCCTCGTTACCAAACATGAAAACGACGAAATCGCGAAAGAGCAGACCTCTTATGCAGCGGGCATAAAGAAGAAAAACAGGTCTTTAATCACGGCGATAACCTTTTTCGCGATGCTCATTTTGGAAACGGTCGTTTTCATAACCTTGCAGGGAGCGAAGCCGAGCGACCTCGGTTGGAACATAGTCTATTGCTACGTTTTCCCCTTGCCGATATTCGCGATAGTCGCGGTGGTGTTCTCGTCGCTGTGGTGGAGCAAATACATAAATTTCGCCGCCGTATCGTTTCTGATATGTTCGGTCGTCACCGACGCGTTTTTAATAGTTCTTCTCGCATGGAAACCTTTTCCGCTGATATTCTTAGTGGTGATACCTGCGGAAATAGTCGCGATGATGAGTTTTAAAATCAAAGTGCTTTCAAAAGTTCTGAATACGGAAAAAAAGAAAACCGAAGATAAAGAAAAGGCTCAATAAGTCGATTAACTGCTATGAATGAGGATTTACACAAAGCCCACAGGGCAAGAATGAGAGAGCGTTTTTTAGAAAGCCCCGACTCGTTTACGAAACACGAATTATTGGAATTTTTATTGTATCAGGCGATACCGAGAAGGAACGTAAACTCGGAAGCCCACAAACTGATAGCGAAATACGGCTCGATAAACGAGGTGTTGCACGCAGACCCCACCGACCTTGCCGAGGTTGACGGAATAGGGGTCGCCGCGGCGACCTTTTTAGCCGCCGTCGGCAGAACGGTCGATATAGTGAACGAGGAAAAACAGGACGAAACGAAGATTTACAGTCTCGACAGCGTGAAAGAATACCTTGTAAATTCTATGGGCGGTCTCACGGAAGAGGTCGTGTGCGCGTTTTATCTGTCGAAAAGCAACAAAATTATCAAACGTGAAACATATACGGATAAAGACGAAGGCAAAGTTTCCGTTTCGCTCGCTCCGTTTACGAGGGCATTTGCGAATTTAAAGCCTTACGCCGTGGTAGTCGCCCACAATCACCCGTCGGGAATAGCGAAACCGTCGAAAGCGGACGATAGTGCGACGGAGAAAATGTTTCTGCTTTTCTCGCTCGCGAACGTTAAATTATACGACCATATAATAGTGACGTCGAACGGCGTATACAGTTACAGACTCGACGGCAGACTGTCTGCAATAGAAGAATACACGAAAAAGAAGTTCAACGCCTGATTTTGCGATAGTTGCAAGCCGAACGGGTATGACCTCTCCCGTCTTTTACTCGCAGGCTCGTAAAATCCACCCTCCCCGAAGGGAACGGCGAGATATTTAACTTGAACATCTAACCGTACTTGCTTTCCCCTTTGGGGCATGCTCTCCCGATGAAATGGGAGAGGTGTCAGACGAAGTCTGACGGAGAGGGGGCGTCCGCCGCCGAGGTGAAGTGGCGGCGAAGCCGACGAGAGAGGTCACTCGTTGCTGAAATGAGGTGTCAACGAAGTTGACGGAAGAGGTCGCAACGCAAACGATAAAGATATTCGCGATACTTTAATATCAACAACTATAATCGCTTATGAGAAAACTCGGAATACTTTTACCGCTCGCTTCTCTCCCTTCCGAAGAGGGGATAGGCACGGCGGGCAAACACGCTTACAAATTCATAGACTATCTCGCCTCCGCAGACGTAAAATTCTGGCAGGTACTCCCTCTGCTTCCGCTATCTTACGGAAACAGTCCGTATCAACCTTGTTCGTCGGAGGCTTTTTGTCATTATTATATAGACCTCGAACTTTTAAAACAAGACGGTCTTCTTTCGGACGGCGACTATTCTTCTTCCGATTTAATCTCGGGCGAACGCATAGACTACGGCAAGCAGTTTTTCAATAAAACCGCGATTTTAAGAAAAGCGTTTTCCCGTTTCGACGGAAATTCGCCCGAATGGCAGGATTTCAAAAATTCGGGCAGATGCTTCGATTACGCCGTGTTCATGACTCTCAAAGAGAAATTTTCGTATAAGCCGTGGAACGAGTGGGAAGAGTATAAAACCTACGATAAACGACTTATAGACGGGTTTATAGCGGATAATCGCAATAAAATCGACTTTTGGTTGTTCACTCAGTACGAGTTTTTAAAACAGTGGAATACGCTTAGAAGATACGCAAACCGAAAGGGCGTGGAAATAATCGGCGATATGCCGATATACCTCGCCTACGACAGCGTGGAAGCGTGGAAATACGGTAAACAACTCTTTCAATTTGACGACAACGGCGACCCGAAATTCGTCGCGGGCGTGCCGCCCGACGCCTTTTCTGCGGACGGGCAACTTTGGGGCAACCCCGTTTACGATTGGGAGAGACTGAAGTCGGACGGCTACAAATGGTGGAAAGACCGTATAAAGTCAGCCTTTTTAATCTACGACGTTGTGAGAATAGACCATTTCAGAGGTTTCGACAGATATTTCCGCATAAAATACGGCGAAACGACCGCCAAAAACGGCGAGTGGGCAGACGCCTGCAAGGCGGAATTGTTTAAAGATTTTAAGTCGGGCATAATCGCCGAAGATTTGGGCGTATACGACGACGGCGTGAGAAAACTCATGCAGGACACGGGCTACCCCGGTATGAAAGTCGAGTCGTTCTGTTTCGACGGCAACCCGTACGGGGAACACAAGCCGTCGAATTACAAGGAAAACTGCGTGGCGTATACGGGTACTCACGACAATATGCCGCTTGCTGAAATGTTCTCCGCGGCGGACGAAAGACAGAAAGAAGTCATACTTTCCGACCTCAAATCGGAGTGCGAAAAACTCGGCGTAAAACCCCTTTTAAAAACGACAACGGAATGCGTATATACGGCTATAAGACTGTTATTGGCGTCAAAAGCCGAAATCGCGATAGTTCCGATGCACGATATAAAAGCGTTCAAAGGGGAAGCGAGAATCAACGAGCCGTCGAAGTTTTCGGACGATAATTGGTCGTTCAGATTTAAAACGAGCGACTTCGACGAGAATACTAAACGGCGTATAAAAAGTTACGCGATAAAATACGGGAGAGCGGAATGAAATTTTTACACTTGGCGGACGTTCACTTGGGTTCTAAAATCGAGGCGAAACTCCCGCAGGACAAAACCGAAGAGCGGAAGTCTGAGATAAGGGCGGCGTTTAAAAACGCAATCGAATACGCGGCGAAAGCCGATATAAAAGTAGTGGTTTTGGCGGGCGATATGTTCGACTCGGACAGACCGTTCAAAAAAGACAAAGAGTTTTTTTACAGCGTCGTGAGGAACAATCCGAATATAGACTTTCTGTATTTAAGGGGCAATCACGACGTCATGGAATCGTACGTCGAAGAGGATTTGCCGAACCTTAAAACTTTCTCGAAAGAATGGACGAGTTACGACTACGGCGAAATCGTTTTCACGGGCATAGAAATCGCTCCCGAAAACGCCGTTTCTATGTATTCGTCGTTGAAACTCGACGAAAATAGAATAAACGTAGTCATATTGCACGGACAGAAAGGCGATACGAGCGGGAAAGACAAAGTAAATTTACTTAAACTCAAAAATAAAAATATCGATTATCTCGCTCTCGGGCATCTGCATACCTATATGACGGGCAGACTCGACGAGCGGGGAATATACGCTTATTCGGGCTGTTTGGAAGGCAGAGGTTTCGACGAGACGGGCGAAAAAGGGTTTACCGAAGTCGAAATTTCGGAAATCGGCAAGGCGAAAGCCGTATTCAGACCGACTTCCATAAGGAAAATCGAGGAATGTGAAGTTGACGTAAGCGGGGCGAAAGACGCTTACGAAGCGTATAAAATCGTAAGGCAGAGCGTGAAAGGCAACGACCGCGACATATTCAGAATAGTGCTTACGGGCGAAATCGAGTTCGACGGCGACGGTCTTAAAGAGGAAACGGAGAGACTGAGCGAGGGGAATTTTTATTTCGTGGACGTCAAAGACAAGACGGTGAGGAAAATCGACCCCGAAAAACTCGCGGGCGACAGCACGCTTAAAGGCGAATTTATCAGACGAGTGCTTGAATCGGACGAGACGGAAGAGAAGAAGTCGAGAATAATATCGATAGGTTTAAAAGCCTTATCGGGCAGAGAAATAGACTGAACGAACAAAATTAAAACGCCGTAATTTTACCCGAAAAGGATAGAATTACGGCGTTTTTCGTCGAGGCGTATAGCCTTTTGTATTTGTTTATCGGTCAATCAGTCTCTCGCTTTTTTAGCGAATATCTTGTAGGGTATCCATATCACTATGAACGCCATAGCCGCTATAAACGCAAACATTCCGCTCGAATTGAACGTGAGTTTGATAAGGCTTAACGTGCTTGCAGTCTCTGCGGGAAGTCCCGGTATCCAGCCTTTGCGAAGTGCGAGAAGCGCAATGTTCGGAATCAACGCGAAGAACATAAACGGATACCAACCGCACCAAATCGAAAGTTTCATTTTCGTTCTCATTTTACCCGTGAGAGTGTTGACTATTACTTTTACGAGTTGGTACGCCCATACGACAACCGAGAAGATAAGAAGTCCTGCGAGAACTTTCATTACTATCATAAGAACGTTTCTCGTGTTTTCGTCTATCTGAGCCGTGAGATTGTCCGCGAGTTCGTCGGTAACGTCGGTAGTTTCTTCGGTATTTTCGCCGTTTCCGCCCTCTTCGGTCGCCGCCGCCGTATAGCCGACGATTGCCAAAGTAGCGGTTCCTGCGAGTTTATATCCCATAGCGTTTCCCGTGTTATTGCCGTCGGGGTTCTTCGACGAATCGTCGCCGATAGCGTCTTGAATGAGTTTTTTCAAAGTGTCGGTGTCGAGTTTAATATTGTCGGTATCTTTCCAGATAGTGTCAAACGCCTGTTCTTTGAAGAGTTTTTTGATAATGTTTCTTCCCTCGGCGTTGATGACTTTCTTGCCGTTTTTCATCTCGAAGTAGTTTTCGCCGTTATACATCGCTCTTTCATACGTTTCGGAAGAATTTTCATTTGCCTTTTTGAAATCGGAAGCGTTATTTTCTTCTCTCATGCCGAATATGGTTTTGTTCATATCCGCATAAACGTCGTTGCCCTCCCTCGCATACTGAGATTTCGAGGGGTCGGAAGCCTTGGTCATTATGTCTTCCATAAGCGGAATGAGATAATCTTCCGTGAAGCCGTCTTTCGTAAGCGTTTTATTCTGTCCGTTTTTGGTATTCTTACCCGTCGTCAATGCTTCTGCGAGTTCAGCGGCTTGTTCTTTAACGTAGTCTTCGTCAAGTCCGATATATTCCATGCCTTCCTCGAAATCAGCCGCTTGTTCGTCGGTGAGCAGGGTGGGGATAATATCTACCATTGCCTTTGCGGTACTCTTCGTAACGTCGGTAATGATTTTGTCGAGGTGCTTGTCGTCCATAGACTCCTTAACCGCCGAACGAATAATTTTGTCTACGGGCGTAGAGTCTTTCGCGGTGAGCGAACTGAAAATAGCCGACGTGCTGAATTTAATCGGAACGGAAACGTCTACTTTGTCGTTTGCGAAGTTGTCGAGCAGGGCTTCGATAATTTTTCTCGTCATTTCGGTATCTTTATTTTTAGACGAGTCGCCGTTTCCGTTGCCGTTTTCGGTTTCGCCCCCCGTTTTGAGGTTAGCCGACATAAGAACGGGCGAACCGTTTACCTTACCGTCTATGTAGGCGGTATTCCCCGAATCTCCGTTTAACGATTGGTCAACGATTTTCATAATCGCTTCTTTGGTTTCGGGCGTGAATTTTACGCCGACCGAAATCGTCCAGAACGGCATTACTACGTATCCGACAATCGCCATAATGCTGAGAGCGCCTATGAGAATATTGAATACGAGCGTAACTATTTTGCTAGCGTTTTTCATTTTTTCTTCTCCTTTAATTTTTTCCATTGAAAAACCTTTTCATTTATTCAACATAATTATTATACAACTTCTTCACGGTATATGTCACGGTTACTTAGAAATCTAAGTGCGATATTTTGCACGGGCAGTATATATAATATTATCGTAGCGTGATTTTGTTGTAAGTATAGACTTGCT
>CALGVF010000066.1 GCA_937920115.1 uncultured Clostridia bacterium | reverse complement strand
GTATGTTTTACCAACCTTTTCTTTTACGAGTTCCATTCCGCTAAGCGGCGAAAACTCGTCGGCAACGCTTTTTAAAAGTCCCTCTAAATTCACCATGGGACCGATACAGATAATATCCGTTTTATCGTTCTCGGCGAGGACTTTTCGCATAAGTTTTACGGCGTTCCGAGTCTTCACGCCCGCCGTCGCCATACCCGCCGCGTAATTGTCGTTTTTATCGCATTCCAAAGGAGTTCCGTCGTATTTTCCCACGGGAATATCCGATTTGCCGTATTCCTTTAATACGGAATAAACGCAATTCTCCGCTTTTTCTCTCGCGGAACATATTGTGACTGCGGAAACTTCGCAAAGCCCCGAATTCGCCTTTTTAAGCAAGTAGCCGAGAGCGACGACGTCGTCCGCGTCCGCCCCTATATCCGTATCTATAATAAATTTTCTCATAGTCGATTTAAAATATCCTTATCGGTCAAATGTACTAAGTATAATATACCAACGCCCTTACAAAATCAAGAAATAAAGCATATATTCAGGATAAACAATAGGAAACGAGAAGTTTCGGGTCTACCATTATACTGCAAGAAATCGTAGGCATGGGATTGTAACCGAGAGGAAGTATCCCCCCTTCGAGTTCTTCAATCTTTGCTCCGCCGTCAAGAAACGCTTTAAGACGTCTTACGGCGTACTCGCACCTTACGACAAGTCCGCCCAAACGCAGGTGGTAAATTTCCACGCCGAAAGGCATATTATCGTGAAGAAAATACTCTTCGTAAGCATTCAGGAAGTTCTCCGACTTCTTTTTTAATTTTCTCAACAAACTTATAGACTTCTCTATTCCCGTTCTGTCTTTTTCGGCATACGCTTTTCGTATTTTCGACGGAAGCGTAGCCTTGACGGCGAGTAGTTTCGCGAGCGAAGAAGCCGTTTTAAACAAATAACCGTATTCCCCCACAATTTTTCCGTCGTACTCTTTCGCAAGAGCAAGATAGGCTTTATCCGCTCCGCTAGGTATAATCGAGTCGAAGTTGCCGAGCAGAATATCCGTATACAAAACCCATACGGAACTCGAACTGCGAAACAAAGAAACCTCTTTAAACGGATTGTCGAGAAAATCGAGCGAAAGAATATCGTCGTAAG
>CALGVF010000065.1 GCA_937920115.1 uncultured Clostridia bacterium | reverse complement strand
CAGATACAACCGCGGCGATGTCACGTTGTTGTTTTATCTGTATACGAAGTTCTTTAACTTTTTGCACCGCAGGCATACGAAAGCGTACAATACGTTCGGGTATTACCCCGTGGATATATCCGTCGAACGCGGAACGTTGGACGGCGAGAAAGACGAGCGGAAATATTATTATATGGTTAAGAAGATATACAGCGGCAGATTTGCGACGGACGGACTCGGCGGCTTCTATTATGAAAAGACGATTCGGAGCAAGTACGGAATAGCGGACATGCCGTCGTATAAAGACGTGAAAGCGACCAACGAGGAGTTGTCCTCGCAGAACAGTTATTTTATGAACGCGTTAGACAATTTGTCGGGCGACGAAGAAGGAGAAAGGTAAAATGGAAGGCGTAAGAGATTTTAACGTACATATTCCCGTGGTGAGCGAGTACGTCTGTAAGGTTTCGGGCGATTCTCTTGTCGGGTATATTCCGAAGATACGGAGAGATAGAAAAGGCGTAAAGAGAACAGACGATTTAAACGAAATATTTAAAATAGGCTACGACGAGAGTGTAGAACGGGAACTTAAAGGCAACGAACAGGTAAGGTATATAAACGATAGAATGAAGAGTTTATATAAGGAGAGATTCGGGGCTAAGGATCTGTTTGAATTATATGAATTCGACCGCGACTTTACGGAATACATAAACGGGCGGTTGAAACGTATGCTTGTCGCAAAACTTATGCGTGTCGAGAGATTTAAGAACAAGGCAAGGCTCCATTGTTGGAATTACTTTTTTACTCAGACTTACGATAATAAATTATTCGAGACGGAAGAGGCGTTCAAGAAAGCGTTTCTGACGTGTCTCAGCCATTTGTGTACCGATTACGGTTGGCGAGTAATGGGCGTGTTCGAGCGTGGTAAGAAAACGGGAAGATTACATTTTCACGGTATCGTACACGTTCCCACGGGCAAAATGAAAGGGTTTATGAAAGAGTCGAGATATTTCAGCCCGACCGAACACAAAATGAAGTCGTCTATGATAAATTCGTTTTTTGCAAAGCGATTCGGGAGAAACGACTTTCAGGACGTTACAAAGCAGAATGGCATAGAGGGAATATCCAACTATATCGTGAAGTACATTTTGAAGTCTGACGAGACGGTGTATTACAGCCGCGGAATCGACGATAAGATTACGATAGAACTTGTAAGGGACGATATAGTGTGCGGCTATAAAGTGCCTTACGGCGCGAAATACCTTGTATTCGACGAAGTGTTCTACGGAACGAGTCTCGATTGCAGACGGCGATATATCGTGTCGTAAATCTTGGGAAAACGCGGAAGCCCGAGCGGTAAAGGAAATCACGCTTTAAAGGCAGACCGTCCGACGGCTAAAATGCCCGTCGGACTATATAATTACGGAAGGCGGGAGCCTTCGCGACAAAATGAGAGGACTATATTACAGAAAATGCCCGCGGCGAACAGCCGAGGGTATTTGTCGTTGAGAAATCTCCTTTTTTACTTAAAAAAGCGAAAACGTAACGGCAAGAAAGAGCGGTGTAGCGGCTTGCCGCACGCCGCTTTTGAAAAACGGACTCAAAGATAGCAGGAATGCGTGCATTTAACGGGCGGCTCGCGGAGCGAGCCGCCCGCTCGTCAAGAATAAATGCACGTCTAATTGCAGTGATAAAAATATTATTTCTGACGACTACATTTTTTCTTTTTAATCGTACAGATTTGCGTAAAAATTTAGTAACAAGTTTTAGTAACAAAACGACAAATAATACAGTAAAAAGCAATAAAC
>CALGVF010000064.1 GCA_937920115.1 uncultured Clostridia bacterium | reverse complement strand
TGGGAGAGGTGGCAGACTAAGTCTGACGGAGAGGGGACGTCCGCCGTCGAGGTGAAGTGGCTTGACGGAATGAAATGTAAGTCAAGACGAGAGAGGTTGTACTTTTCTATAAATTTAGAAAAATCTCTTTTTTAACGACCTCTTTCGTCAACTCCGTTGACACTTTCCCCAAAGGGGAAAGCAAGTAAATTAGCAATATTAAGTTTTTATGAAATTAGGGTTTCTTTGTCACCAAAGTAAAAATTAAACCTTAGTTTTTTGCAGTATTTTGTCTTTCGTAAAACATTTAATTTTTTAAGAAATTATCGGCGATTTTGCAAATTTTTTCAAAACTTTCGGCATCTAAATTATCAACGGTGAAAAGATTTTGAAAACGCTTGAAAAAAGTGATTTGCCGCTTTGCGTAATGCCTTGTGTTTAACTTGATTATGTCGAGCGGCATCTCGCTTCCGTTTAATATCGCCTCGGCAGTTTCTTTATAACCTATGCCCTGCATACTCTGATTTCCGAGCGTAAGTCCGCTTTTTAATAATCCTCTGACTTCCTCTTCGAGACCGTTTTCAAACATTCTATCAACGCGTTTATTTATCCGATTGTATAATGTTTCTCTGTCGTAAGTCGGCATAATGGCGATAAAATCAAACCTCGGAGTCATTTCGTCCTTTATATCTGATTTTCTCACTCCCGAAGACTCGAAAATCTCCAACGCCCTTATAACCCTCATCTTGTCGTTCGGGTGCAACTTTTCAGCGGTAGCGGGGTCAACTTTTTTCAGAATTTCATACGCTTCTTCGTTGCCTTTTTCGGCGACGATTTTTTCATATTTATTCCGAATCTCAGCGTTTCCTTTCGAGTTTCCGTAACTCATTCTATAAAGCACAGAATTTATATAAAAGCCCGTACCGCCGCAGATTATGGGAAGTTTTCCGCGAGACAGAATATCTTTTACGATAGGCAAAGCCGCGTTTTCATAGTCGGAAACAGAAAACTCGTCGAACGGCGAGACGACGTCGAACATATAATGTTTAACGCCTTGCATTTCCTCTTTAGTAGGCTTAGCCGAACCGACGTCGAGTCCTTTATAAATAGCGACGGAATCCGCCGACACGACTTCCCCGTCGTACCTTTTCGCCAAATCGACAGTCAAAGCGGTTTTTCCCGATGCTGTCGAACCGCATACGACGATTATTTTACCGCCGCTCATACGATCCTCTTAAACCATTTGTCTATTTCGGTTCTCGTTATCCTTACGGCGACGGGTCTGCCGTGCGGACAGCGAAGCCCCATGTCGTTATTCATAGCCTTTAAAAGAGCCTGTATTTCGTCCTCGGATAAAGTTTTACCCGATTTGATAGCCGCCTTGCACGCTTTCATGGCGATTTTTTCGTGTATTATCTCGGGTACGTTCTCGCGTTTGAATTCGGCGTCCGAAAGAATATCGTCAAAAAAGTCTTTAAGGTTTATCCCGTCGAGCAGAAGCGGAACGCAATAAACGTTAAACACGTTATCTTCTCTTGAAATATCAAAACCGTTCTTTTTGAGTTCGTCGAGTTTATTTATTAAAACTTCCGTTTCCTTTTCGTTCAGTCTCAAAGTGTACGGAATAAGCATCGACTGACGATTTATAACGCCTTTTTTGTACTCTTCCATAAACTTGTCGTACAAAAGTCGTTCGTGAGCCGCGTGTTGGTCTACGAAATAAATATCCTCGCCTTTTTCCAAAACGAGATATGTCGTCAGAACCTGCCCCACAACCCGAAATTCCTTTCCGACGTCGAACAGTT
>CALGVF010000063.1 GCA_937920115.1 uncultured Clostridia bacterium | reverse complement strand
ATTTATACTATATGCGAGAACTACCCGAAATACCGTTCGAGGAGTTGGAAGCGACAAAGGTATTTACCGACGAAGAATAAAAAAATAAAAAACCGCAAAAGCGGAAAAGGAGCAAAACAATGGTAATATTTATCGAAAGTTACAACGGAAAGAGCAAAACAAGCGGGAAAGACTATCACCGAATCACTCTTGCGGAATGCAAGACAAACGAACAGAAAAAAGTAGAGGGCTACGTTAAAGTGTTTTTCACGGAAAAACCTTTAAACGTAGAAAACCTTAATTTCGGCGACGTTGTAGAGGTGAAGTTCTCGGAACCTCGGCAACTCGGCGGAAACCCCGTACTTTCGGACGTGGTCAAGATAATGGACACGCCGTACGTATAAAAAGGCTTATACTTATATCATTCCTCCTGAAAAGGCGTTTGCAATCGGAAACGGTTGCAGACGATACGGAGAGGCTCGGAAGCGAATATGAAGCGTGTTAAAGTATTCCCGAGGTTCGACTCCTTGGAACTCCCTATAATTTTCCCCCTTTACTTCCTGTGAATGAGACTTCGCAGGAATTTACGGAGAGGCTCGGAAGCGAATACGAAGCACGGTAAAGTATTCCCGAAGATCGACCCTTCGGCTCTCCTATTATTTTAGAACTTGTCTGAATCCTCTTTTGTTACAGACAGTTTAATTTCTTCTTTTGTTTTTCCGTGTAAGGCGACTTATACGGAATACCCGGAGAGGCTCGGAAGCGAGTAAAGAACGGTACGAAATTCCCGAGGTTCGACTCCTCGGCTCTCCTCAAAAATAATAAAAAAACAACAAAACGGGGTTCCTGTTTCCGACGCGGAGCGTCGGAATAGGGACCCCTCTTGATCTATTAGAAATAACTCTACACGCGAAACAAAAAAAGGGGCAAAATTTTGGACATCGAAAAAATCAAAAAAAAGTTATCGGCGAAAAATAAAATCGGAAAGATAACACGCCGAATCAAGAAAAACGAAACAATCTCGAACTACTATCTCGATATGTACAACGAGACGGAAGACAAACCGCTTTTGAATAATTCAAAACGTATGAAAGACTGTTGTCAGTTCTGGGACATAGACTACTACCGCATGCAAGCCGTAAAAGACATTTTACGGACAAACCTCTGTCGAGACAGATTCTGTGATAATTGCGGAAACGCATTAGCCATAGCAAGGGAAAGAAAGTACACGCCTATGCTCGACGGACTAAGCAAAAATTTTGACGTATATCATATCGTCTTTACTATACCTAACCCGACAGGCGACGAGTTACTCGGAGCCGTAGACAATATGTACAAGCAATTCGCCTACATAATCAGACTGTTCAGCGGAAACGCTAAAATCAAGGGCTATCCCTTTAACGGTTACGGTTTTGTCGGAGCGGTCAGGGCGTTAGAAATTACGAAGAACGAAAAAGACGGAAAATTCCACCCGCATTTTCATACGCTGTTCGTACTTCGTAAGGGCTTACGGCTCGACTGCGACAGAAAAAACGTAAACAAGTATTCATTTAACAACCCCGACATAGAACGACGTCGGAGACGAGACGGCAAACCCGACAGATATTTTTCAGACTTCGAGATATTACTCCAAAAGATATGGAAACTGAGAATTGACGGAACGAAAGTAAATCGTGAAAATATCCTTATGCTAAGCGAGGGCTATTCCGTGGTGGCAGAAAATGCGGAATCGAACTACCATCAAGTATTCAAATACGCAACGAAAGGGATATTTAAAGACGGCGAGAAGAACCCGCTAAGAGGCTACGAAGATTTTAAAACGCTTTACAGGACGTTGTATCGCCGTAAGGTGATACAAGGTTACGGACTGTTAAATCGTTTTAAATTCGACGTAGACCTCGAAGCGGATACGAAAGCCGACGAAGAATATGCCCGAGTTGTTGAAAATCTCAAACACCTCGAATCGCCTATGCGTGTATATGAATATCTGAGCGATTTTCGGAGTGACGACAAGAACGTTTCATACATTAGCCGTTCGGCAATCAGAGAACTATTAGAGGACAATGACTGAAAAAACAACATACGGCGAATTTCTCGAATATTGGTTGAACGTTTACAAGAAGCCGTATATACGAGAGAGTAGCGTATATAGAATAAATACCGTTCTGAGGAAACACATTCCGCAAGAACTGAAAAATAAACGACTTGACGAATTGAAAGCGTTTGACTTCGACGTCGCCTTGTCGAAATGCGAATACGAACGAACACGAAAGTATTTGTATTTCGTTTTTACGAACTCGATTCGCAAGGCTTACAGATTAGACCTCGTAGAAAACGACCTAAGCACGAAAATAGAACCCGTCCGCCACCGACAGAAAAAAGGAAAAGCGTTGAGTAAAACGGAACAAGAGGACTTTTTGAAAGCGATTGAAAAAAGCCGATACCGAAATTTATTCGAGTTTTACATATATACGGGTTGCCGACGTTCGGAAGCGTTGGGGCTTCGTTGGAAAGACGTAGACTACAAATTGAAAACGATTTACGTTCACGGAACGAAAACGGAGAGTAGCGACAGAGAAATATTCTTACTACCCGAAATAGAGGAGATACTCGAACGGCAACGACGACAGACGGGCGACGGCGAACGTATATTTCCTTACGACAAAAACAACGTTAGCCACTACTTCAAAAAATATTGCCCGAATCACAAACTCCACGACTTACGACATACGTTTGTGACGAGGTGCGCTGAAAGCGGAATAAATATAAACGTAGCCCAACGGCTTGCGGGACATTCAGACATAAACACGACGTTGCAAATATATACCCACGTAACGACAGACTTCCAACGCTCTGAATTTAATAAATTCAAGATATAACAAAATAGACGAGCGACGACGAAAGAAAAAAGACAGGCGAAAACCTGTCTTTTTTGTTATGGTGCCGCTGGTCGGGGTCGAACCGACACGGTATCGCTACCACGGGATTTTGAG
>CALGVF010000062.1 GCA_937920115.1 uncultured Clostridia bacterium | reverse complement strand
TATCGTCAAAATCTCGCTTACGCTCAATTTTGCCACTTCCCCCGAAGGAGGAAGCGGAGGGGTACGTTTTCAATCTTTCCAAAGGAGGAAGCGAGAGGGGCGTCTCAATCTTTCCGAAGGGGGAAGCGAGGCATTGTACGTTTGCATCTCCGAGGAAGGAAGCGTTGTATGTTGCAATAGAAGATTAAAATAAAAATTTTGTCAGTTGGAGACCGACAAAATCTTGTTTTTTATTTTTTTGTCAGTTGCAGACCGATAAAATTCTAATTTTCGCATTTTTGTCAGTTGGAGACCGACAAAATCCTTGACTTTTCCGATTTGTTTTTTTATAATAAACTTGTATCGAGGTGAAAAATGATTGTTCGCGATTCATATCTTAAAAAAATTGTGCCGCTTATAGATAAAAATCTCGTAAAAGTCCTTACGGGGGTGCGTCGTTCGGGTAAAACCGTGCTACTTTCGCAGATTAAAGACTATCTTTTGGAAAACGGGAAGGAAAAATCTCAGATTATAAGTATTAGTTTGGAATCGAAAAGAAACGAAAAATTCAAAAACGGAGACGTTTTATACGATTATCTGCTTTCTGTCTGTGAAAAAATGAACTCGAAAGCGTATATTTTTCTCGACGAAGTACAGTTGGTGTCGAAATGGGAAGAGGTTGTGTCGTCGCTTCTTGTAGACGTCGATTGCGATATTTATATTACGGGCTCAAATTCAAAACTTCTTTCGGGCGAACTTGCAACGTTGCTTGCAGGTAGGTATATTCAGATAAAAGTATATCCTTTTACCTTATCGGAAGCGAAGAAAATACTTATTTCTAACGGTAAGTTTTCGTCTGACGAGAAAATGTTTCAGGACTATATCAAATACGGCGGTTTGCCTATGAGGTTTTCTCTTGAACCCGTTTCCGTCGAATCTTATCTTTCCGACACATACGACGCGATTGTGGTAAAAGACGTCGTCAGAAGAAACGACATTAAAAACGTTGCTCTGCTGAATATGATTCTTACGTTTTTAATGGATAATATCGCTAACCCGTTTTCAGCCCGTTCCATAGTCTCGGCGTTAATGCAAAGCGGCGTAAAAACTTCCGTAGAGACGGTTATAAACTATATCGAATATATCAGAAACGCTATGATTATATACGGCGTTCAACGCTATGATATAAAGGGTAAAAAACTTCTTTCCACAAACGAAAAGTATTACAGCGTCGATTTAGGGTTGAGAAATTGCGTGAAGTCGAGCGACGCCGTCGATTATAACAAGTTGTACGAGAACGTCGTGTATCTCGAATTGTTATATCGCGGTTACGAAGTGAAGGTTGGGAAAACCGATAATTACGAAATAGACTTCGTCGCGTACAAAGGGCAGGAAACTATATACGTTCAGGTGTGTTATCTTCTCGGCTCGTCGGAAACGATAGAACGCGAGTTCGGCAACCTCGAAAGAATATCCGACAATTATCCGAAGTACGTTATTTCGGGCGATTTAGTCGATTTCTCCCGCAACGGAGTAAAACATTATAACATTATTAAGTTCTTATTGAATGAAGAGTAATATAAAGAAAATAAATTACGTCGTAGTTGTTTTGTTTCTTTTTTTAGTTACGTTTGCGGGATGCAAATACGGCGATTTATCCAAACAACAAGCGTATGAAATGGGCGTGGAACACTCGTTCGGGGATGTGACGGTCAGATTGAGTCAGGACGAAGAAAACGAGAGGTTTGTTTTAGAGTGCAAAATATCCGAGAAAAGCGACGAAGTTCGTTTGTTTTCTTTCGAGTTGAATATTTCTGCCACGGAAAGTTTAAACAACTGCGAGCAATTCGATTACGGCGATAATCTCGGTTCGCAGATTGTGTTCGGTGAAAACGGATACTATGAATTTTATTCCGACAGAATTTTTTATATTTCGTACAAAAACGCGGACGAAAACGTTAAAAAGATAATATTGGATAAGAAGTATATTTCAATATCCACGCTTTCAAAGACCTTTTACAGATAATACGGGTAATAAAAAATACAGCGGCTGAGAGTTGATTTGTCAACTCTCAGCCGCAGTATTTTTATCTTTTCTTTAACGATTTCTTTTTTGTTTCGCTCGGGCTAAAAACTCTTCGGGCGAATTGTTTATTATCAGTTCTTCGGGAAAATTTAATTCTTTTAATATCTCTTCGCACTCTTTAAAATTGCCGATTTTTTCTCTTCCGTGACTGTCGCTCCCGAGCGTTATATATACCCTTTTTCGCTTGCATAATTCGAGCATTTCCCTTATTCCGTCAGGGTTTTTCTCCCTGTATCCGCTTTCGTCTACCCCCGCCGCATTCAGTTCCAATGCAACGTTTTTTTCTTTCGCCGCGTCCGTCAAAAGGTGAAAATTAACTTTAAAAGTCGGGTCTGTCGGGTGTCCTATTATATCTATATACGGGTTATTCATAGCGTTTACGAGAGCCGCGGTGTTCACCTCTTCCGACTGCGGTTTTATCACGTCTTTATGTAAACTTACAATCGCAAAATCCAACTCGCGTAAGACTTCCTCGGGCAGATCGACCTCGCCGCTTGCGTTTAAAACGTTCAGTTCCGTTCCGTAAAAAATCTTCACGCCGTAGAGCGTTTTGTCGGCGTATTTCAGATTTCTGAAATAACTCACGCTCGCCGCTCCGGGCATTTTCGGGGCGTGGTCGGTCACGCAGAGATATTTAAGTCCGCGTTTTTTCGCCTCTTCCGCCATTTTCGTTACGGTGTCCGTCGTATGATGTCCGCTCGCTATCGTGTGCGTATGAAAATCTATTATGGTATCCATACTTGAATTATACACCTTTTCAATGCAAAAGACAACAAAATTGACAAACTTTTCCGTTTTTAAAGGCTCAAAACAACACAAAACAACATTTTTTGTGAAAAAATTAAAAAATTTTGTTGTTTTGTGTTGACATTTGCTTTCGGGTATATTATAATGTATCCGTAAACGTAGCGTGTGGCTTTTTGTTGCATTGAAACGCTACGGAAAAGATATTATGGATTTAAAAGACTTGACGACAAACAACGAAAAATTACGTATCGTTCAGGAACTTGTCCCCGGCAAGCAAATTACGCTCGCCCACGTCATAGCGAATCCCGACCAGATTTTATACCGCAAGTTGGGGCTTAACCCCGAGGTCGATTATTCCAAGAACGCGATAGGCATCGTATGTATGACCCCTGCGGAATCGGCGATAGTCATGGCTGATATAGCGATAAAATCGAGCGGAGCGGAGATAGGGTTCGTGGACAGGTTCAGCGGAACGCTCATTCTTCTCGGTACGGTTTCCGAAGTTTCGGAATCTATCGAAGCGGTGCTTAAATACGCCGCGGAAACGCTGAAATTCACCGTCTGCAATCTGACAAAGACGTAATGAAACGAAAAATAATGTTTATGGGGCGAAGCGGAGCGGGGAAAACGACCCTTACGCAAGCCCTGTACGGCGAAGATATAGAGTACCACAAAACGCAGTACGTCAATTACAGCGAGTATATAATCGACCCCCCGGGAGAATATATAGAGGACAAGCAATTCGGTTTTGCCTTAGCCTTATATTCCTACGAGGTGCAAGTAATAGGCTTCGTCCTTGCGGCGAACGAACCGTTCTCGCTTTACTCGCCCGCGTCCACCGCGACGGCGACGAGAGAGGTTATCGGGATAGTTACTCAGATAAACGCTCGGGACGCTCACCCCGAACTTGCGGCGGAATGGCTCAGAATAGCGGGTTGCGAAAAAGTGTTCTTCGTGGACTCGGTGACAAGAGAAGGGCTTGACAAACTCATTTCGTACTTAGGTTGGGACGAGGACGAGAAGCAACCCAAAAATAAAAAGGCAAAAACCGCGAAAGCGGAAAATAAATAACAAGTAATAAATAAAGAAATTACATATCAAATAAAGAAATTACATATCAAAATCAAAGGAGAGAGATATGATTAACGAATTTGAAATCAAAAAGCAAATCTGCGACATCGGCAAGAGAATCTACAATCAGGGCATGGTCGCCGCGAACGACGGAAACATCTCCGTTAAACTCAACGACCACGAATTCCTTTGCACCCCGACGGGCGTATCGAAGGGCTTTATGACCCCCGAGTACATTTGCAAAGTCGATGAAAACGGCAAAGTTTTGCAGGCTAACGACGGCTTCAAACCTTCGTCCGAAATCAAGATGCACATGAGAGTGTACAAAGAAAGACCCGACGTTAAATCGGTAGTTCACGCTCACCCCATCTACGCGACTTCGTTCGCTATCGCGGGTATTCCCCTTACTCAGCCGATAATGCCCGAAGCGGTAATCGCTCTCGGTTGCGTTCCCATCGCAGAGTACGGCACTCCCTCGACGGAGGAAATTCCCGACGCCGTTTCCAAATATCTTCAATATTTCGATGCGGTGCTTCTTGCGAATCACGGAGCCCTCACTTATTCGGACAGCCTTCTGAACGCTTACCACAAGATGGAATCGGTAGAATTCTACGCGAAACTCCTCTTCAATTCGAGACTTCTCGGCGGACCGAAGGAACTTTCCAAAGAGCAGGTTGCTCGTCTTTACGAGATTCGTCGTCAGTTCGGACTTAAAGGCAAACATCCCGCGAACATCTGCCTCAACAACAAGAAAGGCGAGTTCAGTTGTCACAACTGCGAGTCTTGCGGCGTAGGTTCCTGCGGAACTACGAATACCGACGAGGCTACCGTAGCGGAAATCACTAAAAAGGTTTTAGAGCAGTTAGGACTTAACAAATAATTCGATTCGCCGAAATAAAACGGGAGAATATATAATGAATTTAAGCGATAAAGAAGTTTCGGCAATCGTAAAAGAAGTAGTCGCGAAACTTCAACTTGAAAAACCCGAATCGACGATGGGCATATTCGAGGATATGAACGAAGCCATAGCGGCGGCGAAAGCGGCTCAGGCGATAGTTAAGAAAATGCCCCTCGACGCAAGGGAAAAAGTTATCTCCAACATAAGAAAAGCAACGATAGAGAACGCCGAAATTCTCGCCACGATGGGCGTCGAAGAAACGGGAATGGGCAACGTCGGTCACAAGATTTTAAAACACAGACTGACTGCCGAAATGACCCCCGGAACGGAAGACATCAAGACGACCGCGTGGTCGGGAGACAAAGGTCTTACCCTTATAGAAATGGGACCTTTCGGAGTTATCGGAGCGATTACGCCGTGTACTAACCCGAGCGAAACGATTATCTGCAACACGATAGGAATGTTCGCCGCAGGCAACACGGTAGTATTCAACCCCCATCCGGCGGCTATAAAAACTTCCAACTATGCGGTCAGCATGATTAACAAGGCGTGCGTAGAAGCGGGCGGTCCCGCGAATATCTGTTGTTCGCTCCGTCACCCGACTCTCGATTCGAGCGCGGTTATGATGCACCACAAGGATATTCAACTTCTCGTAGCGACGGGAGGACCCGGCGTAGTTACGGCGGTACTTTCCTCGGGCAAGAGAGGTATAGGCGCAGGCGCGGGAAATCCTCCTGCTCTCGTAGACGAGACCGCGGACGTAAGAAAGGCGGCGGAAGACATCGTAAACGGCTGTACTTTCGACAACAACCTTCCGTGCATAGCGGAAAAGGAAATAGTCGCGGTAGACAGCGTATGCGACGAACTTATGCGTTATATGGTCGAAGAGCAGGGTTGTTACCTCGCTTCCAAAGAAGTGCAGAACAAACTCGTCGCGACCGTTCTCACGCCTAAGGGACTTAACAGAAAATGCGTAGGAAGAAGCGCGAAAGCGTTGCTTAAAATGGTCGGAGTGGACGTTCCCGACACGATAAGGTGCATTACGTTCGAGGGCGAAAAAGAGCATCCGCTCATCGCAACCGAACTTATGATGCCCATACTCGGGGTAGTAAGAGCGAGAGACTTTAAAGACGCGGTCGAAAAAGCGGTATGGCTCGAACACGGCAACAGACACTCGGCTCACATACATTCCAAAAACGTAGACCACATAACGGAATACGCGAAAGCGATAGACACGGCGATACTCG
>CALGVF010000061.1 GCA_937920115.1 uncultured Clostridia bacterium | reverse complement strand
AAATATGACGGCTATATGCGTTCGTTTTCCGAATTAAAACTTCAAAATATGACGGCTATATGCGTTCGTTTTCCGAAAACCGACAAATTTTTCGGAATAAACGGCGGCGTATAAGCCGTTTTTTTTATTATTACATTATATAACCCCGAAAAAAACTTGAAAAAAACCGCTTTTTGTGATACAATAAAACGGTATAATTTTTAAAAGGGGCGTTTTGCCCGAACGGAGGAAAAATGGCGCATACCGATTATAACTCGCAGGATATAAAAATCCTCGAAGGGCTGGAAGCGGTAAGAGTAAGACCGGGAATGTACATCGGTTCGACGGGACCGAAAGGGTTACATCATATTTTATGGGAGATAGTAGATAACGCGATAGACGAAGCGGCTAACGGATATGCCGACAAAGTAGAAGTCGTCCTTTATAAAGACGGCAGCGTTTCGGTAGAGGATAACGGAAGAGGAATACCGACGGATATTCACAAGCAAGCGGGTGTTTCGGGCGTACAAGTCGTATTTACCCAACTTCACGCGGGCGGTAAATTCAACAACGACAATTATAGTTTTTCGGGCGGTCTGCACGGAGTCGGAGCGTCGGTTACGAACGCCCTTTCGGAATGGCTCGAAGTAGAAGTATACAACAAAGTCGTATACAAAATGAGATTCCACAGTTATTACGACGCGAGCCGTAAAAAGGTGATTTCGGGCGAACCCGTCGCTCCGCTTGAAAAGACGAAAATCAAGACGGACAAGCACGGAACTTTCGTAAGGTTCAAGCCCGACGCAAAGGTGTTCGAGACGGTGGAATTCAGCCTTGAAACGATTGCGAAAAGGCTCAGAGAACTCGCCTTTTTGAATAAGGGCATAACAATAAAACTCACCGATTTGAGAGACGACGATAAGTTCTTTAATAAGACTTTCAAATACGACGGCGGACTTGTCGATTACGTTTTGTATCTCAACGAAGGCAAGCAGAAGTTGTACGATTTGCCCGTTTATGCGAAAACCGAAAAGGACGGTATACTCATAGAGTTCGCCATTCAGCATACGGACAGTTACACGGAGAGCGTTTTCTCGTTCGTCAACAACATTCCGACGCCCGAGGGCGGTACTCACGAAGTCGGTTTCAAGTCGGGCGTTACGAGAATTTTAAACGACTACGCGAAGTCGAATAACCTCGTAAAGGAAAAAGACGTGGTGTTTACGGGCGAAGATTTCCGAGAGGGAATGACCGCCATTATTTCCGTAAAAATGAAAAACGTCGAGTTCGAGGGACAGACCAAGACAAAACTCGGCAACCCCGAAGCGAAAAGCGCGGTTGAAAGCGCGACGGTCGAAGAACTCGACAAACTCATTAAAAACAAGAAAAACAAGCAGATATTCGACGCAATGATTAAAAAGGCGGTCGGAGCGGCTAAGGCGAGAAACGCCGCGAGACACGCGAAAGAAGTCGCGAGGGCTAAAAGCGGAGCGGACAGCGCGAAACTTATCGGCAAACTCGCTTCCTGTTCGAGCAAAAAAGCCGAACTCAACGAAGTGTTTATCGTAGAGGGCGACTCGGCAGGCGGCAGCGCGAAGCAGGGCAGAGACAGACAGCATCAGGCTATTCTGCCGCTGAGAGGAAAACCGCTCAACGCAGAAAAGAAGAGAATAGAAGAAGTGCTTAAAAACGAGGAAATTCGTACGATAATAAGCGCCCTCGGAACGGGTATCGGCAACGATTTCAATATCGCGAACCTCAATTACCATAAAGTAATAATTCTTTCCGACGCCGATCAGGACGGGGCTCACATAAGGGCTATACTTCTTACGTTCTTTTTCAGATATATGAAGCAACTCGTACAGGACGGACACGTATATATCGGAATGCCGCCGCTGTATAAAGTTTACAAAAAGGACGTTACGGTTTACGCCTATGACGACAACGAATTGCAGAAAGCGATAGACAAGGTCGGCAGGGGCTACCAACTTCAAAGATACAAAGGTCTCGGCGAAATGAACCCCGAACAACTTTGGGACACCACTATGGACCCGCAAAAGAGAGTTTTGATGCAGGTCACGATAGAGGACGCCGCGGAGGCTGAAAAACTCATAACCACGCTTATGGGCGACGACATCGACGGAAGAAAAGCGTATATCGCCGAACACGCCGATTTCAATAAAGAAGACTCGTTTATGAACAAGGTAAACGTATAAGGAGGACGAAAGATGGCAGAAGAAATAAAAGATTCGATTATTACGAGTCCTCTCGAAGACGTATTGCACAATTCAATGATACCCTACGCGGAGTACGTTATTTTAGACAGGG
>CALGVF010000060.1 GCA_937920115.1 uncultured Clostridia bacterium | reverse complement strand
TCCTTATATGCCGTTTTGCTATAAACACCCCGAATATTGGCAAGTAATGAAAGCGGAGAGCAAAGAAAACGGCGATATGACCGCTTCGCGAAAGATATTCGATGATTCCGAAGCCGCTCACCCGATAACAGAGGACGAATTTATAAAAGTCGAAAATATCAAAGGTATGCTTTTGATGATCGGAGCGGCGGACGACAGTTTGTGGAACGCGGCGAAATATGTAAAACGGGCGGAGAAGCGTTTGTCGGAAAGACCGCACGAATGCGAAGTAAAGGCTCTCGTTTACGAACACGGAACGCATTTCGTATTCCCCGAAAGTTTACTTAAAACGATTTTCCCCGTCGGAGCGGGACTTTTGCTGAAACTTATGTTCAGAGCGGCGAAAGAGTACCCCGAAGAGTGCAAAAAGACGAGAATAGACATCGAAAAGAACGCTTTAAAAGCGATAGAGGAGTGGGAAAATAAATGAAATACGGTTTCATTCAGAAAGTCATGTGGGCGGGTTACAAGGGAACGTTTAAAAAACACCTGTCCGAAACGCTCAGGGAAAGCGACCCGAAATCGGTAATGAAAGAGGCTCATAAAAAGTACAAGGAAATACTCGATGGCGTGACCGAGTTCGAGAAAGGCGACAGATTTTTGATAAATATCGTCAGTTGCGCGATGCTTTCTTCCATACTTCTGATGGTCAACAACAAATACACGGTGGAGGAAGTCCGTTTGTACTACCATAACGCTATGTGCGATAATTTTCTGACTAAAAAGGCGTCGAAAGGCAAGGGCAACAGACCGTACACCGAAAAGGGCAGAGAATTGCTCAAAAGACAGGCGAAACAGAGCGAAAGCAACGAAAATCCGTATTCTTGGAAATTTTCCGTCGAGGACGGCGAGACTTTGAACGAATACACCGCTTATTTCTACACCTGCGGCATTTGTTATCTAATGACAAAACTCGGACTCAGAGAGTATATTCCCGCAATGTGTACGCTCGACTACGATATGGCGAGACTCGGCAACACCGATTTTACGAGGGAATACACCTTGGCGAGCGGCGGCAAGTATTGCGATTGTCATTATAATCACCGTTCTTAACGCATGGATAAACAGAAATATTCGGAGTGTCTTGCCGAAACGAAGTTGCTCGATTATTACGCGAAACCCATTCAAACGCTCGTAGAAAGCCGAGGTTGGAGAAGTTTAGAGGAAAAGAAGCGGGCTAAGGCGATATATGATTTCGTCAAAGATGAAATTTTGTTCGGGTATAACGTAGACGATAATATTCCCGCATCGCGAGTTCTGAAAGACGGCTACGGGCAATGCAATACGAAAGGCGTTTTACTCATGGCTTTGTTTCGGGCGTGCGGTATTCCTTGCCGTATACACGGTTTCGCCATTGATAAAATTCTGCAAAAAGGGGCTATGACGGGCTTGGTTTATAAGTCTGCCCCGAGAGAGATTTTTCACAGTTACGTCGAGGCTTTTATATGCTCTGAATGGTACGAACTCGAAGGTTTTATCCTTGATAAAAAATACCTTTCCGCGTTGCAGAAAAAGTTTAAGCCGCAAAAAGACGGAGCGTTTATCGGTTACGGAGTGGCGACGAACGATTTTTTAAACCCTTCGGTCGAATTTAATTGTTGCAATACATATATTCAGAAAGAGGGAATAGTTAAAGACTTCGGCGTATACGAGACCCCCGACGGGCTTCTCGCGGAACACGGGCAAGCGATTAACGCGTTAAAAAGATGCGTTTATCGACTTATAGGCAGACGTTTAATGAATAATAACGTTAAAAAAATTCGCAATTACTACAACGATTGAAATTTGAAAATGAAGCAATTTTAAATGATTAAAATTTATCGCATAAACATAGGTTAGTCTAAACTAACTGCTTGTTAAGGAGGTTTTAAAGTTGAAAAAACAAT
>CALGVF010000059.1 GCA_937920115.1 uncultured Clostridia bacterium | reverse complement strand
GTATGAAGAGAATAGCGATACGCCCGTTTTCAAAGGTAAAAAGGCAGTCGTGGTCGGCGGTGGCAACGTTGCGATGGACGCGGCGAGAACGGCGTTAAGACTCGGCTATGCCGTTTCGATAGTATACAGGAGAGGCGAAGAGGAACTTCCAGCGAGAAAAGAAGAAGTATGCCATGCAAGAGAAGAGGGCGTTAAGTTTGATTTGCTTACCAACCCCGTTAAAGTGTTATGCGACGAAAACGAAAACGTAACGGGCGTGGAAGTCGTTAAAATGGAACTCGGCGAACCCGACGCGAGCGGTAGAAGAAAACCCATAGAAATTATGGGGTCGAACTACGTTATCGAAGCCGATACCGTGATTATGGCGTTGGGAACGAAGTCTAACCCGAGCAATACTTTGCTTTCGGACGGAGTAGAACTCAATAAATACAAATATATCGTCGCGGACGAAAACGGAAAGACGACGAAAGAGGGCGTCTACGCGGGCGGCGACGCCGTCACGGGAGCGGCGACGGTCATTCTCGCAATGGGAGCGGGTAAAACCGCCGCGAAAGCAATCGACGAATATTTAAAAAATAAAATATAATCTTGTCGAAAACGCTTGCATTGCGAGCGTTTTTCGGTTATAATAGAAAAAATTTACCTAAGAGAGGTTGCGTTATGGCAAAAATAATCAACGAACCGTGTCATACTTTTAACGAATATCTGCTTATTCCGGGGTACACTTCGCCCGAATGTATCCCCGCAAACGTCGATTTATCGACTCCGCTTTGCAAGTATAAAAAAGGCGAAACGCCGATAAAATTAAACATTCCTATGGTTTCCGCCATAATGCAGTCGGTATCCAACGACACTTTGGCTATCGCACTTGCGAAAGAGGGCGGTCTGAGTTTCATTTACGGCTCGCAGTCCATCGAAGACGAAGCGAAAATGGTTGCGAAAGTCAAGAATTATAAAGCAGGATTTGTTGTCAGTGCTTCTAATTTAACTCCCGAAAACACGCTTGCGGACGTACTCGACCTCAAAGAGAGAAACGGTTTTTCGACTATCGCGATTACCGACGACGGCAATTCGGACGGAAAACTTTTGGGAATTGTCACGAGCAGAGATTACAGGGTCAGCAGAATGGCTCTTACCGATAAGGTCAAAGATTTTATGACCCCGCTTTCCAAACTCGTTACGGCTCCGCTCGGCACTACTTTGAAAGAGGCTAACGATATAATTTGGGAGCATAAACTCAATTCTTTGCCGATAGTGAGCGATAAGGGCAACCTTATGTACTTCGTGTTCAGAAAAGATTACGCCGAACACAAAATCAACCCGAGAGAAATTCTCGACGAAGAAAAGCGTTATATGGTCGGAGCGGGCATAAACACGCTCGACTACGAAAAGAGAGTTCCCGCTCTCGTAGAAGCGGGGGCGGACGTCCTTTGTATAGATTCTTCCGAAGGATATACCTGTTGGCAGAAAAAGACGATCGATTTTATAAGAGAAAAATACGGTGATACCGTAAAAGTCGGGGCGGGAAACGTCGTAGACAGAGACGGTTTTATGTTCCTTGCGGAAGCGGGAGCGGACTTTGTAAAAATCGGTATCGGGGGCGGCTCGATTTGTATAACGAGAGAGACCAAGGGCATAGGCAGAGGTCAGGCGACGGCTGTTATCGAGGTCGCTAAGGCAAGAGACGAGTATTACGAAAAAACGGGCGTATATATTCCTATATGTTCGGACGGCGGAATCGTTCACGACCACCACATAACGCTCGCCCTTTCGATGGGAGCGGACTTCGTTATGCTCGGAAGATATTTCGCTCGTTTCGACGAAAGTCCGACGCCGAAACTCAATATCAACGGCACCTACGTTAAAGAATATTGGGGCGAGGGCAGCAACAGAGCGAGAAATTGGCAGAGATACGACCTCGGCGGCAAGAATAAACTTGCGTTTGAAGAGGGTGTAGATTCATACGTTACATACGCGGGTTCGCTTCACGATAACGTTGAAAAAACTCTTTACAAAGTTAAGTCCACCATGTGCAACGTGGGCGTTACGAATATCGCCGACTTGCAAAAGAACGCGAAATTGACTTTGGTTTCGCAGACGAGTATAGTCGAGGGCGGCTACCACGACGTAATTCTGAAAGGCGGCAACCCCAAAATTTAATTGAATAATAAGCGTTTTGTCCGCCCGCGATTGATTGAAATCAATCGCGGGCGGACAATTTTTTAATCGGCTATTGACAATAATATAATTCGTATGGTATAATCCACTCAGCCTCTTTGCGGCATAATATATGAAGGGAGAAAAAATCATGAAGAAAACTAACAGGCTATTTGTATTTTTGCTGATTTTCGTTTTCGCGATTGCTTTAACGGGCTGTCAGGGCGGAACCGACGGCGGCAATTCCGATTCCGTAGCGGTGACTTTGGCTAATTCCGTCAATAACCTTATGGAAGCGACCTCGCTCTACGGCGAAGGCAAGCTTTCAACTACGATAAGCGGGAAAAATCTTGTTTATGAAACAATTTGCGGCGATTCGATGTTGGAATGCGACGAGGAATACTTTTGGCAGGACTATTTTTATGCAAAAGATTACGAATTGAAGGGCGGTATCAGAGTAGACTCCGAGAATAATTCGCTGACCGAACTCGAATTCGATATGATTCAATATTCTACGGATAAGGGAAATATCGTCACAAACGCGTTTTTCGGAAGAGACGGAAGAATATACTCGTGCGATATAGGTTCAGATGAAAGACGGCGTTTTAATCTTTCCGAACCGAAAAATATCGACGAATTTAAAAATCAGTTGACTTCGATTCTAAAAGATTACGACGTGTTGCGTTATACGGGAAATATCGAAGACGTAAACAGGAATCTGTATAAGGGCGGAAGCGTAGACTCTAATGTTTTACAAAATCTGACGACGATTACGGGCAATCTCAGAAAGGGGTTGCTTAAAGGACTTGCTTCTTTCGTCGCGGTTACGAAAGACGGAGATACTTATACGATAGACGGTAAGAAGACGATTGTAGATTTTTTGGATAAGGAAATCAACGCTTTGAAAATTGCGAACGACGAACAGCAAATTACTCTGAAAGAATTTTACGGCAGAGAAGAAGTTAAGGCAATATCGGAGCCTATAACAAAAAACATAAACGCTGCGGACGTAATCGCTTATATAGACAGTTACATTAAAATAACCGCCCCGTATACGGGCGTTTGGGACTTGAAAAGTCTCATGAAAACCGCTTACGGTATCGACTTGCCGAACGCGGGTTCAATGACCTTAGACTCTTATATTAAGAAATTGTTTGACATAAAAATTAACCTTGAATACGGTCAAATCACGTTCGGGGAAATGCCTGTTTCGAGCATTTTAGAAGATTCTGCAAAATCGTTACGGGAGGCTGAGGAGACTAAAAAGGAAGTAAGCGAAAATTTGAGTAAATGCGAAATAATACTTACGATTTCGGGTAGTAAAATCAAATATATCAAGTTTGATATTCAGTCTTTTGAAGCGGACGGCGAGACCGAAAAGGATAGGTCTTTAAAGATATCGGGAGAGTTTACATTTACGCCGTCAATTCCGAAATTGATATACGTAGACAGAGCGGTGAAAAAAGCCGACGCGTAAAAGGTATAATCTGTAAATATAAGTAAAATACGAGCGAAGACGATAAAGTCTTCGCTCGTGAATTTTTACACGAGTTTGATTATATTCGCGTTAAGGTTTGTAACGGTTTCGGAGTTGGCTCCCGTATTTCTCAACGTTATTTCCGCGGTTTCGGTAAGCGTTATAACGTGAACGTTGGAAAGATTAACCGTATCGGAAGCGGAATTTACGGTTTGTTGCGACTGCGTTGCGGGTATTATAACGCCGTCGCGATAAAAAGCGAGACCCGAATTACCCGTAGTATCGGTAATATTTCCGCTGTAACTCAAAAGATAAGTTCCGGGTTGTAAAGTCAGCGTTTCGTTGTTCGTTCCCAAAGCGACTTCGCCGTCGGCGTAATTATTTATACCTAAGGTTAAAGGCACGTTTGCGTTCGT
>CALGVF010000058.1 GCA_937920115.1 uncultured Clostridia bacterium | reverse complement strand
TACCGCTGTCGAAACCCTCGAATTTTCTGCCGTCTGCATAATATCCTATTTCGTATATAACTTCGCCGTCCTGATTTACGATAGCCTTTTTATCTATGTTGTACTCGGCACGGTATGAATCGCCGAACTTTTTAACGGGAATTTCTACTTTCTGATCGGCTCTTTTGGAGTCGGTGAATATTATCTTTGCAGAAGCGTAATTTCTCGCAACGTCTTTCATCTCGACCGCAAGCACGGTTTCGGGAATAGCCGAATCGAAGTAAAGAGAGGCGTTTTTGCCGTTTTCAACCGTCTTTACCGTGTATTCCATATCTTCCGACGTCGTCGTCGCAACTAAATTATCGAGACTTAAGTGACTCTCAACGAAAATTTCCTTTTCTGCCACAACTTCTATTTTCGTCGCATATTCGGCTTTCGCCGCCCCGTTTTCGCAGACGTATTTAACGTCGAAAGTTCCGACCGTCGAAGCGGTAATTTCCATTTCTTTGCCGACTTTCTCGCCGTTGAAATATACGCTTACGGGCATATAAATTTTCTTATCGCCATTATATAAAATGCCGTCCGCCGTGGGGAATTTTATCACACTCCCGACAACTACCGAACGCGGAAGCGAGGGAGTACTTAAAATCGGCGATTCAGAATCGGTAACGGTTATGGTCTTTTCAGACGGTATTTTTCTTCCGACAAGGTCGGACAGCACAATGTTTACCTTGTAGTCGCCCGCTTTTTCGGGGGTGAAATAATAACCGTCGTTCGCTTCGAAAAGGGGTATTTCGGTATCGCCCGAAAGAACTTTCGTAGTAATCGAGACGTCGCCTATACCGCCGCTATATGTTCCGTTATACACGAAAACGCTCGTTCCGGTATAAGCAGCCGAAACGATTTTGTCGCTGAAAACGTAGGTTAAAGCCCTTTCGTCCTCCGTAACGGTAACGGTTATGCTTTTCTTACCTACTTCGTCAGCCTTTTTCGCAACATATTCGATTGTGTACTCGCCTGCCGCCGCGGTTTTAAACATTCCGCCCGTAACGGGAAGAATATACCCGTTGGGAGCGTAAACGATAGCGTCTACGTCCGTCAGAATTTCGTCGCCGTAAGTCGCTTCGCACGGGAATACGGGGTATGACTCGCCGACAAGCCCTTCGGGCAAATATCTCGGGTCGTATTCGCCGTAGTCGATTTCGATTTCTATCGCGGACGAAGTAGTCGCCGCAGAGACGATAGAAAAGGAGAAAGCGAAAACGCTTGCGATCGACAATGCGAAAATCGTAAAGAGTATGCTTAGTTTGTTCACCATTTTTATAACCTCTCTGTCATATAAGATTTTGTTAGAGATTTCATTGTTTTGTAATATAACTTGCCGACAGGCAAATTTAAGGGGTTTTATTTGTTTAACGTATATTCCGTCTGACCTCTATCGTCTTGACTTTCATTTCATTCCGTCAAGCCACTTTCCCCAAAG
>CALGVF010000057.1 GCA_937920115.1 uncultured Clostridia bacterium | reverse complement strand
AACCGAAGGCTGTTGACCCCTCTTAACTGCGAAACGCACTTCACATATACCCGTTCAAGGCTCGCACCGACCGCCTCGTCTCTGTTTCTTTTTAGTCTGCGACTAAAAAACAATACCAACGAACTATACGCTACTCTTTTCCGCAACGATTTAATTTATATATAATTTTGACTATATTCTACCACAACGGCAGAAAACTGTCAACGAAAAGCAGGCGATCAGAAATCTTCTTCAAGCAGGCGATCAGAAATCTTCTTCATCGTCCTCTTCGTCCTCGTCTTCTTCGTCTTCGTCGTAGTCCTCGAAATCGGCTGCGTCGGCGTCGGGATACTCGAAGTCGTCCTCGTCGTCGTTGACTTCGTTGTCGTAATAATCGGTATCCTCTTCCTCTTCGTCGTCGAAAAGTTCTTTCGCCTCTTCCTCTTCGAGTTGCGAGAGCGACAACATTTCTTCGCCTTCCTCGGGCTTATTGCTTATCGCCTCTTTCTCGTCCTCGTCGAGGTAGTTCCTCCACTCCTCGTCGTTCTCGGGATCGACGTCTCTGTCGGGTTCTATCGCCTCTTTTTCGTTGCGTTCCTCACGGCACTCGGCGCACATTTCGTCGCCGGGGTCCATATAGTTACGCTTACAAATCGGGCAAAGCACCTGATCGTTGTCGTCGTCATCGGAAAACGCGGCGAATTTCATAGTCGGACCGAGTTTCAGTTCGGCTTTGCAGACGTCGCAATATTTTTCGTTTTCGGGCATATAATTGAGGTCGCACCTCGGGCATTTAACGTACTTCATAAGATTTAAGATTTCCTCCCCTTAGTCTGAAACGCAAGGAATAAAATATGTAGCGTTCCGAAGTAAAAAATCGAATATAAAAATTCGTTGCAGAGACAAACCAACGAGTGATTAAATTTTAACTGCTGAGTAATTATATCATATTATATGAAAAAGTAAACTAATTTTGAGCAAAAACGAAAACTTTTTCAGAAAGTGCAAATTAACGCCGTTTCGCCTAATTTTTCCCGTCTCTTGACAAAGGGCGATTTTTGTCCTATTATGTATGTTACAATATCAATGACGCTTAAAAAATTTTTTTGCAGTAATGGAGGATATATATGTTAGGTTCCGTATTCGGAGATATTGTCGGAAGTCGTTTTGAGTTTAACAACATACTCACGAAAAAATTTGAATTTATTACCGACGAAAACAGATTTACCGACGATAGCGTAATGACTATTGCGATAGAACAGGCGATTTTGGATTGTTGCGGAGATTACTCTTTACTTTCGCAATACGCAGTAAAGAGAATGCGTGAATTCGGCTTAAAATATCTGAACAGAGGATACGGCGGGCGTTTTTATCAATGGCTGAAAACCCCGAACGCCAAAGCGTACGGAAGTTGCGGCAACGGTTCGGCGATGAGAATTTCGGCAATCGGATATATTGCGAACAGCATCGACGAATGCAAAGCGTTATCCAAAGCCGTAACCGAAGTTACGCATAATCACGAAGAGGGAATAAAGGGAGCGGAAGCAACCGCCGTTTGCGTTTATCTCGCTCGCAAAGACTATAACATTATGCAAATCGAGGATTACGTCGAAACCCATTACTACCACCTCACTCAGACGGTGAAAGAAATACGGAAAACAAAAGACCATTTCGATATTTTGTGTCAGGAGACCGTTCCGCAGGCGATTACCTGCTTTCTCGAAAGTGATTCTTACGAGGACGCAATAAGAAACGCCGTTTCGATAGGCGGAGACAGCGACACTCTCGCCGCGATTGTCGGCGGAATAGCGGAAGCCTATTACGGTTTTCCCGAAAAATTCAGACAAATTACGCTCGATAAATTAACGGAAGAGTTAAGGTCGGTATACCTCGAATTTGAAAAGAAATTTCTAAAAACGTAATTAAAGCCAATTAAATTTTCAAACGTATTGGCAAACGGCAAATTTCGCCTTGCCGCTCACGAAAAGTAAGTATGGAAAATGATAAAAAATATGGAAAAATCAAAAAAGACTATTATCGTACACATTTTTAAAATACTGTATTGCTACACTTCTGCCGAAAATCCGGTTACGCAGATTCACATAACCGAATATTTAAAAGATATAGGCATAATCTGCGACAGAAAGACGGTGGGAAGAAATATAAAGTATCTGCAAGGAATGAATCTGCCGATATTCAAGACGTACGGCACGCCTGCGGGCTACTATTACGATAAGACAAAAGATACATTTTTAAAAGTATACGACGCTTCGCAGAAACAATAAAGGAGAATTGATAAATGGTAAACATTATCGGACAAAACTTAAAACACAAAAACGGCGAAATTTTTTCGGTTCTGAATCAAACCGACGAACAATACGTAACGCTAAACAACGGCAAGACGTATTCTTATTGCAAAATGTTTTCGTCGGGAACATTTGTCTTACTTGACGATGCTATACAGTCGGAGGTAATGAAAGATATAGTAAACGTCCAAAAAGTTATAGAATTATTGAAAAAACAAGACGAATACGAACAAAAACGACAAAAAACGTGTAGACTTCTATACGGTTTAAAATTCGGATACTATTCAGGAAGAAATATATCAAATTCCCATAAAGATTTACAAGATATAGGAAAAAACGGCTTTGAATACTACAAAATTTACGGAAAAAAAGCACTTGATATATATAAAAAAGGGTGTAAATACTTGGGTTTCGACAAGAGCAAGTCAAATTCTTTTAATATACTACAACCGTTGTATGATACGGATTGTTCTCCCGAGGGGTACAGCGTGTTGATGTTTGCCCATTCCGACGTCAACGGCGAAACAAACGGAACATGGATAAACATTATTGACAAAGATAAGTACTACATATATACCGAAATTAAAGAAACACCGCCTGAAAACGAAAAGAGAATAACGTTTGTAAAACAAAAAGACGGCTATTACGTTTTTATCGGAGTATATAAATTAGCGGAGTGCAACGAAAATTATCCGAGAAAAGGAATGTATCAGTACGTTTACACATTGGAAAGCGAAAACTATAAACCTTTAAGTACTGCGGAACAAATCAGAATTGCCAAACAAAAATTAGCAATGTACAAGGCTGAATTAGCAAAACTGACGACACAGCAAAATAATAAATAATTTACCGCATAATCAAAATAATAAATAATTTACCGCATAATATTTAAAAGACCTTGCTTCCTTTTCAACGGAAGCGGGGACTTTACAGTAATGCGATTACAAGTAAGATTTTTTTAATACACAAGATATATGTTTATAAAAATATTGTTAAACACACTCCGTGCCAAAATAAATTTACACACGAAAAAAGCGAACGTATTAAACGTTCGCTTTTTCTAATTGAATGTGGCAACGACCTATCCTCCCGGCAGAAAGGCGAA
>CALGVF010000056.1 GCA_937920115.1 uncultured Clostridia bacterium | reverse complement strand
ATGAAAGTCAAGACGATAGAGGTCTAACTGAAAGAGGGCGTCCGCCACCGAGGCGAAGTGGCTTTTGCGAGCAAAGCGAGTAAAAGACGAGAGAGGTAGTCCGCCGCCGAGAGAGGTTTGCGAGACAGTCTGATTGTTGGGTTGTTTTTTAAAATATTACGCGATAATCGACTTATAGGCTTACTTTTGCTTTTTATTCACAATCGTATAATCGGCTACGCCCCGACTTTAAGTCGGGGCTTTTATTATCCGCTCTTAATCTCTTTTTATTTTTTCGTGTTGTTTTGCTTGCTTTTTTGTGGTTTTGTTATAAACTTCTCGTTTTGCCCGAATTTTATTAAATTTGCCCAAAAATTCGATTTTTTGCGTTTTCTACGCCTTTTTCGGGCTTTTGCGGCATTTTGCCCTGAATTCACCGCCCGCCGTCAGCATAATTTTTTTGTGAAAAAACAACAAAAAACAAAAAAATCTATTGACAACTTACGCTTCGCGTATTATACTATTGTCATAGAGTAGGTGTGCTCTGCCCGAAACATTGCTAAAAACTATCGGGATAACGAAAACTCAAAACACAAACGGATACGGAAATCAAAAATAAGGAAAAGAAAATGGCGAAATTTTATTCTGAAAAAGTTGAAAAATCACCGAGAATCGACAAACTTAAAGCCGATTTATTCAAGGAAATGCCGCAAATCGAGGCGGACAGAGCCGTCCTTTTAACCGAGTCGTATATGGCAACCGAGGGCGAGCCGATTATTCTCCGCAGAGCCAAGGCTTTCGAGAATATCCTTGACAAAATTCCTATTACGATAAGAGACGACGAACTCATAGTCGGTTCGGCGACGAAAAGACCGAGAAGTTGTCAGACTTTCCCCGAATTTTCGTTCGAGTGGCTCGAAAACGAGTTCGACACGGTGGCGACTCGTACCGCCGACCCATTCTACATATCCGAGGAGACCAAAAAGACTCTTCACGAAGTGTACAAGTATTGGAAGGGCAAGACGACGAGCGAACTCGCAACTTCCTATATGTCGCCCGAAACGCTCACCGCAATGAAACACAATATGTTCACCCCCGGCAACTACTTCTACAACGGCATCGGTCACGTCACCGTCGATTACGGCAAGGTTTTGACCTACGGGTATTCGAAGTATATCGAAGAGGTTAAAGACGAACTCGCTTCGATAAAGGTTTCCGACGGTAATTACTGCAAAAAACACGCGTTTTTGGAAGCCGTGCTTATTTCGCTCAAAGCGGTTATCCGCTATGCGAAAAGGTACGCCCGTCTCGCCGAAGATATGGCGAAAAACGAGTCCGACCCGAAGAGAAAAGCCGAACTTTTAAAAATCGCCGAAAACTGCGACCGCGTTCCCGAATACGGAGCGAGAAACTTCTACGAGGCGTGTCAGAGTTTTTGGTTCGTTCAGATGCTCCTTCAAGTCGAGTCGAGCGGACACTCCATTTCCCCCGGAAGATTCGACCAATACATGTACCCGTTCTACGAAAAATCGAGAAACGAGGGCATGACGAGGGAGACCGCTCAGGAATACATCGACTGTATATGGGTAAAACTCAACGACCTCAACAAATGCAGAGACGAAGTTTCGGCTGAGGGTTTCGCGGGTTACAGTCTGTTCCAAAACCTTATCGCGGGCGGTCAGAATACGAGGGGCGATGACGCGACGAACGACCTTTCGTTCATGACGATTACCGCCACGGAACACGTATTTTTGCCGCAACCGTCATTCTCGGTCAGAGTGTGGAACGGTTCGCCGCACGAATTTCTGATAAGAGCCGCCGAACTCACCCGCACGGGCATCGGGTTCCCCGCCTACTATAACGACGAAGTAATTATCCCCTCGCTCATGTCGAGAGGTCTCACCTTAGAGGACGCGAGGGACTACAACATAATCGGTTGCGTCGAGCCGCAGAAATCGGGCAAGACGGACGGTTGGCACGACGCCGCGTTCTTCAATATGGTTCGCCCGCTCGAAATGGTATTCAAAAACGGCGTGGAGGACGGCGAAAAAGTCGGACCTCAGACGGGCGACGTCTCCGAGTTCGATACTTTCGAGGAATTTTACGACGCGTATAAATCGCAGTCGGACTATTTCGTATCCCTTCTCGTCAACGCCGACAACGCGATAGACGTGGCTCACGCCGAGCGTTGCCCCCTTCCCTTCCTCTCGTCTATGATCGAGGACTGCGTGAAGAGAGGCAAGAGCGTACAAGAGGGCGGTGCGATATACAATTTCACAGGTCCGCAGGGCTTCGGCATCGCGAATATGGCGGACGCCATGTGGGCGGTTAAAAAACTTGTTTTCGAGGACGGCAAATATACTCTTCCGTTCATAAAAGAGGCTCTCGATAACAATTACGGCGAAGATTTGGACGATCAGAACGCCGAAAAACTTACCCTTACGGTATGCAAAAGACTCGCCGCGGAAGGCAAAAACCTATCCGCCGACGACGTAAAGAAAATATACGAAACGGTAAAAACCAACCCTTGCTCCGAAAGCGACAAGGCGAGATATAAGGCTCTTTTAAAAGATATTCAAGCCCTTCCGAAATACGGCAACGACGTTAAAGAAGTGGACGAATTCGCGAGGGAAATCGCCTACGTTTACACTAAAAAACTCGAAACGTTCCGTAACCCTAGGGGCGGCAGATTCCAAGCGGGACTTTATCCCGTTTCGGCAAACGTTCCGCTCGGGGCTCAGACGGGAGCGACCCCCGACGGCAGACTTGCGTTCACGCCCGTTGCGGACGGCGTTTCTCCCGCGGCAGGCAGAGACGTCAAAGGCCCGACGGCGGCGTGTAACTCCGTTTCGACTCTCGACCATTTTATCGCCTCGAACGGTACTTTGTACAATATGAAATTCCACCCGACCGCTCTTGCGGGCAGAAACGGGCTTGAAAATTTCGTATCGCTCGTTCAGGGTTATTTCGACAGAAAGGGCAGTCACATGCAGTTCAACGTAGTCAGCAGAGAAACGCTCCGCGACGCTCAGAAACACCCCGAAAATTACAAGGGGCTTGTGGTCAGAGTCGCAGGCTACTCCGCATTATTTACGACCCTTTCGCGTTCGCTTCAGGAAGACATTATCAACCGTACCGAGCAAGGGGGCTTTTAATGGAAAGTTACCTCGAAACAACGGGCAGAATATTCGATATTCAGCGATTTTCGGTTCACGACGGACCGGGAATAAGGACTATCGTGTTCTTAAAAGGCTGTCCTCTGCGTTGCAAATGGTGTTGTAACCCCGAGGGTCAACGCTACGCAATCGAAAAAATGACTCTCGGCGGCGTCGAAAAGACGGTCGGCGAGGACGTGACGGTCGCGGAAGTAATGGAAACGGTCGAAAGAGACCGGATTTATTACAGGCGTTCGGGGGGCGGACTCACCCTTTCGGGCGGCGAATCGCTCACCCAACCCGAGTTTGCGGTCGCTCTTTTACGGGCGGCGAAAGACAGGGGTCTCAATACGGCTATGGAATCGACGGGCTACGCGGACTATTCGGTTATCGAAAAGTACCTGCCGTACCTCGACACCTACCTTATGGACATAAAGCATATAAATTCGGCGAAACACAAGGAATTTACGGGCGTTTCCAACGAAAAAATACTCGAAAACGCCAAAAAAATCGCCGAGTCGGGAATGGTAAAACTCATTATCCGCACGCCCGTGATACCCACTTTCAACGCAACGAAAGAGGAAATTTCGGATATCGCGAGGTTTGCGAGCAGTCTTAAAGGCGTGACCGAAATGCACATTTTGCCCTATCACAGGATAGGAACGGACAAATACAAAGGACTTTCGAGAGATTATTCCTTAACGGGCATAGAACCACCCTCGAAAGAAACCATGAACGAACTTTTAGAGGCGGTAAACTCATTCGGACTTAAAGGACAAATCGGCGGATGATAAACGAAAAAGTCGGGAAAGGCGACGACGGAAAGTCCACCCTTTCTTCGGAACTGAAAATATCCAAAAGCGACCCGAGATTTGCGTTTTTAGGGGCGTTGGACGAACTGTCGGCGGCTATTTATTCTTATAAATCGGCTCTCGGCGGCGATTTAACGCTCGAAACGGACAAAATTCTCGGAACTTTGAAGCGTATTTCGGACGGGGTATATTCCCCTCGGAACGCTTCCTTTTCGGCTACTCAAAACGACGTTTCGCACCTCGAAGAACGGATAAGCCAAGTCGGCAAAGGCGACTACGCACCGAAAACGGAAATTGCCTGCAAGGCAAACGTTGCGAGAGCAGTCGCAAGGCGAGCCGAACGCGAGGCGGTGAGGACGAACGAGAGGTTTGCCGTGTCGAAAGATACGATAAAATACCTCAACAGACTGTCCGACTATCTGCGTTCGCTTACGATAAGGCTCGACGGCGAGGGAAACAACGCGACTACGGCTGCGGCAGCGATTGAGACTTCCGACGGGACGGGCGAAAAAACTTCCGAGCCGACGGAAAGCGGAATAGTAGCCGAGGTAGTAAAAAGAATTATGGAACAAAGGGTTTTACCGCTCGAAACGGCGAAAAAAATCATAGAAAAAGTTGAAGAAGAGAGTAAAAATCGGGGCAAAAAAGCGGTAATCTGCATATGCAACGAACAAGGAAACCCGATAGCGGTACACGTTATGGACGGGGCGTTTTTAGTCAGTTTCGACGTAGCGGTGAAAAAGGCGTACACGGCGGTAGCGTTAAAAATGCCGACTTTAAGGCTTAACGAACTCGTGAAATCGGGTCAGACTTTCTACGGTTTACAGAACCTCGACAAAGTAATGACGATAGGCGGGGGCGTACCGCTTTACAAAAACGGAATACTGCTCGGCGGTTTAGGAGTAAGCGGCGGCACAGGCGAAGAAGACGATTCGCTTGCCCGTTTCGGAGCGGAAATTTTCAAAAGTTTATAAAGGTTTATACCGTTTGATTATAAGAAAAATAGTCCAATAATCGACTTATAGGCGTATATATTGAAATTTTAAGAGTTGCGAAACGCAACTCTTTTTAATTGATAAGTTATAACTTTGCAAAGCAAAAAATCTTTCGTTTTTCGGGACGCCGAGGCGTCGTCCCCTACGGCTGTAAAACAAATACAACTTTCGCAGAAAATATCACCTGCTGCAAGCAAATATCACTTTGCGAAGCAAACTATCACTCAACTCGCTTCCTCCTTCGGGGGTAAATTCCTCCGTTGAAGCGGAGGAAATGTCGCAAAGCGACAAAAGAGGCAGAGAGTGGATTGACGGAATGGAATGGAAGTCAAGACGACAGGGGATAAAAACAAAACGACGGCAGGTTTTCCCGTTCGCTTTATTTATACCGTTCCAAAACGATAACGGCGGCGACTGTAAATTACAGTCGCCGCCGATGTTTTTATTTTTATAAACTTCTTTTTGGTTTATATGCCTTTTGTCGCCTTAAAACTTCTTACTCCGATTCTTCGTCGTTCGGTTTGTAAATCGCCTTTAACGTGGTGTCTTCGAGAATATCCCAATTCGCTTCGGGGTCGAGCATAGTTCCGTCCGCTTTCTGCCAACCAACGAACGTATACCCTTCCTTGACGGGCGACGGAATATTAACGGGTTTACCGTATTCCAACATTACAGCCGCGCCTTCTGTCGCAATCGCCGTCGATTCGGGTTTCGTGAAGTTGCCCTCGAACCAGAAGTTAAATTTTGCGGTGTCGCCATCTTTATTCGTCGTCAACTTTCTTTCAAACTCGATAACAATGAAATCGCCCTTTTTCGCGTCGATTGTAACGCTATGTTCGGTCGTATCAGCCTTCTCGTAAACATGCTGTACGTCGTAACTTCTGTTATCCTGAGTAACGTTGATAATGTTCAGACGAGCGCTCGCCGTCGTATCGTATCCGCGATAGTAAATCTTGTAATCGCCGTCGTATTCCGCAGTGAAGCATAAGCACGTAGGATGTCCCGACGAACTGCTCGAAATGGTTCTTTGCGAAAGAATCACGCCGTTCACAACAGAATAATCATACGGATTTATCGTATACTTTGTACCGTAAGACTGCAAAGAGGTCGAGAACGAGGGAAGTTTAACGAACCCCGCGTACAGGTCGAACGAAGCCGTAATCGGTTCGTCGTAGTTGTACGGTTCAGTACAAACCTTATCTTTATACCAACCCTTGAACGCATAATCGTTGCCTTTTTCAACGGAAGGATAGTAGAATTGAAGAGCCTTGCCCGTTTCAACCTCTACGGTCTGAGTTTTTGCAGAAGTTCCGGGGGCGTTATAGTGGTAAGTAACGGTTTTCTTCTCAAACGCTTCGCACTTGCCACCGTCAAAATCGAGCGTAGCCGTAACCTTTTTGCCCGAGAATTTAGCGTACAGGTTGAAGTCGCCGTTTTCTATATCGTCCGCGGTAATCTTAGTCACCGCTTTTGTAAACGCCGCGTCGAAATACCAACCCTCGAAAGTCATATTTTCTTTGGTCGCGGGTTTCAGCGTTGCTTCGTTGTTAAACAGCCCATAGCGACCGACAGGATTATCTACGTCGTTCGTTCCGCCATCGAGATTATATATAAATCGATAACCGAAATAGGGTTCTACAGTCGTTGCGGGAGAAATTTCCACATAAAACTTTCCCTCTGCGGGGATAATTTCATCGCCGAACATTTTACCTTCATATTTACGGCTTGGCACATAATAACCGACAAAGTCCCTACCGCGATAATCTTTTTGTAAGACGGGGAAAGAGTAATCTTCTCCGTAACTCAATTTGTAGTTAGTGTATTGACCGTCCTCGTCTCTTATTGAAAACTCATATTCGCCTTTCTCGAAAATTGCATAAATATCGATATCTTCATACCTGTCCGGATGAGCGTAATAACACTCGTCCGTACCCTCTTCGTTATAAGACCAACATTTAAGTTGACACCCCTTTTTGTATATATCCACAAAACTAAGCCAATAAAAATGCTCTTCGTTATAAACAGCAGAAAACGTATCGACGGGCGTTCCTTCCGTAAATTCTCCACCGTTCAGATGATAGGTTATTTTGCACTCGATAGCGGTAACATTGTACATAGTCGCGTCGAGAACGTATGTAAAATATCTATTGTCTTTTCCCGAAGGGGAATTTATTGCTTTGTCCGAAAGGTCATATTCCCACACGCCGCTCAAAGGATAAACTTCGCCACCTATTTCCACACCATCGCAAGTGTACCCTTGCGACAATTTATCGCTTAAATCGTATTCTTCGCCAAATTTCACATATCTCTCGTCGAAATGCTCCCCCGAATCCTCACCTTCATATGTAAATTTGAGGTCAAACTGTTTCGGCGACCACATCGCTATATAATATTTACCCTTAGGCTCGGTCAGACTGTTATTGATACCTCCGTCCTTGTTTCCCCAACCGACAAAAGTGTAGCCGTACCTATACATCTGACCGTTAATCATTTCTCCGCCGTTATAGTCGGGTTCGGTTTTCTTACAACCGACCGCTGCGAGCATAGAAACGGTCGCTAATACCACGCACAGCAAAAGCAATAATTTCTTTTTCATACTTTCTCCTTTTTCGTCGGGCGATTATCGCTCGACAACGCTTACATTTTTTGTAGCCAAGTAATTATACCCCCCCCCCCGAATTTGTCAACATTTTATCAATAATTTTCCTAAATTTCTCCGTTTTCGTTTTTTTGCGTTTTTATCTTTCAGCAGAATCAAAAAAGCCGACGGCAGGTTGCTTTCGCAACCTGCCGTCGATAAATTTTATTATACTTGACTATACTTATAATTACGCTTCGACAATTACTATATATTCCTTAGAATTCTTGGTCCTTCTTTCGAGTATGTTGTCGTAAACGGATATCGATACGTCGTCGGTCTCTCTCGCAATAAGGTTACCCTTCATGTCGTAGTACTCGTTTTTAAGTCCGTTGCCGAAATTCTGAGCGATTCGGTATACGGAATCATTGACAAACGGCTGAATATCTCCGCTTTTATTGAGCGTATACGTTTTAATAATCGCGCCGTTTTTATAAACGTCTGCTCTAACGTTATCGTTGTCGGTATATTTTATCGCACAAACCTCGCTGCCGAGCGAAACCTTCGTCGGGTTCGATTTTGCGGAATACGTTTTGACGAGATTTGCGTCAAAGTCGTAAACGGCAAGGTCAGCCCCTCTGTTTACTGCGTAGCAGCCGTTGCCCCACAGATATTCGGAATCGAGACGAGTCAACACTTTACCGTTCTGATCGAGGAGGTAATACACCCCCGAAACGTCCGCACAAACATAGCGGTTTTCCGCAACAATCCTCGGAATACTGCTTTGTCCGACAAGTTGTTTTTCTATGCGTGATTTAATTTTTCCGTTATTGCTTAACGTAACAAACTCGGTTCTCTCGTCGTCTATGGAAACCCTCTTATCTTTAATAGGACTTACCGAGTAAACCGCTTTGAGATCGGGATTCCAGCCCCTCGACTTGAAATTCACGCCGTCATATCCGTCCAAATACCACATTTCGTCGATAAGGAGGTAATCCGCTTTAATCTCCTTAACGGTGTTTTTCTTAACGTTAAGCAATGAAGTATACAACTTAAACTTTGCACACGAAAGTTCGAAATCGTATTTTTTCTCATATGTGGAAACCTGTTCCATTGCCTGAATCAAAACGTTTCCGTCGGGTAAAACCACCGACGATACATTGTCGTCTTCTATGTAAGACGGAGCGGTATACGACGCGACGAGTTCGAGATTGTCATTGTAGACAAAAACCTCAGGCGAACCGAGTTGATAATATTTATCGTTGAATTTCTCAACTTTATACGCAACATCTTTCTTGTACTTCAAAGCGAGTCTCGCGTCTTTTTTCGTTTCGGTTTTAATTTCACCGTCGTTGTCCAACTGATAGAATTCGTTGTTTATGAAAATAAAATCTTCCGTTTTCGCTATTGTCGATAAATACTCCGACTCACTTACAAGAACGTTCAGATTATTGTCGTAATAAGTATATTTCGTCACTCTATTCGAGCCGACGTCGTCTGTTCTCGTAACGTACATTCCGTAATATGTCGTCTGATACGAATAACTCGTGTATTGAGAATCCGTCAGGCTGAATTTGAATCTGCCGTCCGAAGAATAAAAATACTGCGTTTTATTGCCGGCGCTATTCGTTTTCAATCCGACGTAAATTCTTCCGTGATTCTCTAAAGAATCGAGATTTTCGTTAATCGTAACGATTTTAACGTCACCCTCTGTCTTGTATCTCCCGGTAAATACCTTATCGAATTTTTTCTCCCCGCACCCGACGGATAAAGTCGTCAAAGCGGCGAGAAGAGCGGTTGCAGTTAAGATTTTTGCCTTTTTCATATTGTCCTCCCGAGGTTTTACCATATATTTTATGATAACCCTTGCAATCATTATACAACACCCGTTTATCCGCTGTCAATAGTTTTTTGTTTTTTTGTGTAAAATTTGTGACAACGGTTGTAAAATGTCGCAAAGCGACAAAAGAGGTTTGGAGTGGCTTGACGAAATGTAATTTTGAAAACGTCAGAGAACGCTTCCACCTTCGGGGGTAAATTCCTCCGTTGAAGCGGAGGAAATGTCGCAAAGC
>CALGVF010000055.1 GCA_937920115.1 uncultured Clostridia bacterium | reverse complement strand
TATACCGCAAATTACGTAAAAGATATGAATAATCAACTTATAGCCTACTTTATGGAACAATTCAAAAAGGAAAAGTCGGATAAAAAGCGGCTTTGAGATAAAAAATATAAGGAGAAAAGCAAAAAATGAAAACGATACAAGAAATACGAGCCGATTTAAGAGATATACGTTACTATTTTTCGAGAAAAGAGTCGTTCGAGAAACTGTCGGGGCTTAATATAAGGTGCGAAATCGAAGAAAAAATTAAACGCTACAACAACTTGATGACAACGGCAAATCCTAATTTAATCGACTTATACGTCAACTTATACCTTAAAGAAAACACACAAGAAGGTGTTTCTTACGATATGGGATATTCGCAAACGTACATATACAAAATCAACAGAAAGTTGCTTGAATTTCTTTACGAAAAACAAAAAGAAATCGAAAAGTAGTGGCAGCGATAAGCGATACGAAAACAGAAAAACTGAAATAAAAGCCGAAGAACGAAACGCGGAAGATTTGCCAAGCGGTTCAGCGGCAAACTTCCGCGTCTTCGGTTTGTTTCAAAATTGCAACAGAAATTCCTTTAATGGTGTGAGCGAAAGAACTCGTTTTGTTTACGTGGTATAAATTAACTATGAGCAGTCGAGAAAAACGAATCAATAGAGCGAGCAACTAACAACGAATTGCCGAAACGGACGGGTAGATGAGTCAGTTTAACTAATGGGTTAAAAAAAAGACGTGTGCTTGTCTTCGGCGAGGCGAAGCCGAGCCGACTTGTATAAAAGACAAGCACACGTCTTACAATCAACGGTAGTGTTTTAGGCGATAAAGCCCATATTTTGAGGTGTGTATCAAACAGTGTTTGGCTTATAGCCGATGCGGTTTATTTTTCTTTAAACTCGGTCAGTTGCCGTTCGGGTCTATTTTGGACTTTATGCGAAATTCCTTCGGCTTCATGTTCGTCGATTGCTCGAATGCGTGGGTAAAATGCGACGCGTCGAAAAATCCGCATTCCTGAGCGATGAACGATATGGATTTGTCGGTGGATGACAACATCGCCGTGGCGTGCGAAATTCGTATCTTTTTGAGATATTCCATGGGCGACGTGTTGAATACCTTTTTGAAATATCTGAAAAAGTTGGGCGTGGACATATTCACGATTTTCGACAGGTCGTCTACCGTTATCTTGGAATAATAATTCTCTTCCATATATTGCGTGGTCTTTAAAATAATATAGTCCGCGGTGTTGTCGGGTCTGTCGTCCGTTACCGCGTAATTTTGCGATATCATCTTCGCTAATTTGCATAAGAGACATACCGTTTTTAATTCGAACATAACGCCGCCGTCTTCCGACTTTTCCTTATCCAACGCTATAAGTCCCTCGAAATCGCCTGTAAAATCGTTCAGAAGGTCTTCGGGGATATTCATATTGAGGGGTAAATTGTTGAATGCCTGTCGTATCTGCGGCTCGACCTCGAAGAGAATTTTTATTCCCGGATATCTGCTCAGTTGCATCTTGTAGTCCGTCAATATATTGTTGTTTATTATGAGGTGAAAGAGTTTGGTGTTCTTATCGTTCGACCAGTAGCCGTGCTCGGCGTAAGGCGGAATCATAAATACGTCGCCCGTTTTTGCGGGGTGGCTTCTGTTGTTGAAATAATGTCTGCATTCGCCTCTCGTTACGATGTTAAGTTCGTAATAGTTATGGGCGTGCATTAAAATAGGGTATTCGCGATTGTGGTAGTATGCAAACCCCTGCGAAAATGCGGACGCGTCGTCAAGCGTATAAAACGGATTTTTGTGTCTTTCGAGATATTTCGGATAATTTGTTCTCATACTAATATTGTTTTTGGCGGATAATAATATTGTTGATAGAATTTTACAAAAAAATGAGATTATTGTACAATTATTATATCGCAAACGGCGTTATAATGCAAGTAAACTAAACGCAAAAGTCTGAAAAATTCGGGAAGGGTACCCTTCTTTTCGTCTTCGACGAAAAGAGTCCCTTAACGGGTTAAATAAAATCAAAAAAAATATGGAGGAAAAATCATGAAAATCAAATCGATCGTACTTGCTCTGATTTTGTGTTTTGCGACGATGTTTGCGATGGTTGCGTGCTTCGATGACGGCGGCGATCAGGGCGGAACGACGTCGGGAAGCGAAAGCGAATCGACGAGCATTCACGAGCATGTCTACAAGGAAGTGAAAGCGGTTGCTTCCACTTGCGTTAAAGCGGGGGTGAAAAGTCACTACAAGTGCGACGGGTGCGACAAACTGTTCGTAAAAGAAGGGGACGAATACGTCGAAACGACGGAAGCCGACCTTGCTTTGTCGCTTGCGGCTCACTCGTTTAATGGAATAGCCGTAAAGACGAATCCGTCGAAAGTCGTTTACACGGCGTTCGAGGAGTTTGACCTTACGGGAATAAAAGTCGTCAAGACTTGTTCCGTAGCGGGTTGTAACGGCGAAGAAGTCGCGGCGGACGAAGTCTCGTTTGCTTATGAAAAAGAGGACGCGGATAAACTCACTGCGGATATGACGAAAGTCGTCGTCGAATCGGCGGGCTATAAGACCGACCTCGCAATTACGGTAAATAAAATCGTCGTAAAATTGCCCGTTATCGAAAGTAAAGAGTATACGGGCGAGGCTCAGGTCGCGGTTGTTCCCGAAAGCGAACTCTATACGGTCACGGAAAACAACGGCGGAACGGTTATCGGCAAATACGACGTTAAACTTACTCTTAAAGACAGCGTAAACTATGCGTTTGAGGGCGTTGAAGGAGCGGTTGCTACCGTTAAATTTGAGATTACGAAAGTAACCAACGAAATAACGATGCCCGAGAGTATTGCGGATATAGAATGTTTCGGCGAACCGACAATCGGAGCGACTGCTAAGGAAAACGCAAATATAACTTATGTTTATGCAATAACGAAAGACGGCGAGTACGGGGCGAAACCCGAAGACGGTTTCGTGGCGGGAACGTACTACGTTAAAGCGGTTGCCGCAGAGACCGATAATTATAAGGAAACGGTTTCGGCTCCGATGAGTTTCAACGTTAAGCACGTCCTTGAAAGTTGGAATACCGAGGGTACCGACGCCGACGTCGGCGTGTGCGTATGCGGCTCGAAAATCGAAGACGTTAAGTTCAGCAAAAAGGTCACCGACGAAGCGAACGATATTATTTTATCGGCAGAGACCAACGCCATAACTCTCGGCGGAGTTTCCGAATATAAGACGGTTAAGAGCATAAAATACGGCGACCTCGATTTAGGAAGCGATATCACGGCTCTTGCCATTCCCGAAGAGATAAACGACGCTCCTCACGGCGAGCAGATTCTTACCGTAGTCGTTACCGATAAATACGGTTTCGACCACACGGTCAGCGTTCCCGTTACGATCGTAACGAAGAGCATTACGACTTACACCGAACTCACAGATTGCGTAACGTATAAAGCGGAAAGAGGGACTACAGCCGCAGGCGAAGATAAATATAACGAAGGTAAATACTTCATACTTGCAAACGACATAAACGTTACGGGATCGTACAGTGCGTCGGGAATAAATTGGACGAATTCGGGCAGAGGATTCGCGGGAACTTTGGACGGAAGAGACCATTCGCTTATCGGCGGAAATATGTGGGCTGGCGGTTTGTTCGGTGCGATTGCGGGCGGAACGGTTAAAAATATAAAATTCGAAAAGATTAACGCCGCAGGCGGAAACGGCAGAACCCTTATAGCGGGAAGTTTGTTTAATGCTACGCTCGACAATGTAGAAATATATATCACCGACAGTTCAAACGGTGTTAAAAAGAATCTGCCGATAGTTATAGGTCCGTTTTTCGGAATTCTTGCTTCGCATCCTGTTGAAAACGTAACCCTTAATAAAGTGAAAATCGACGCGACGGGTTTTGCGTTACCTTGGATAATAGGTGGTCACACCATCAATTCGGATCCCGACAGGTATCACTTCACGAACGTAGAAATAATCGCCGATTCGGTAGATTGTTTCACCTCGGGAAATGCGGGTAAACTTTACCTCGACGCGATCCCGGGAATCACGTTTAAACTCAACGGAAGCGTGGACGCAACCGAAAAATTAGATCCTAAGGAATTTAACGATTCTTACGAATATTCTTATGTATTTGAAGGTTCGTGGGCGAGATATACGGAGTTGAAGTCCGTTACGTTGAATAACGTTGACATAACCGAAAACGTTACTCTTCTTACAAACACGCTCGTATTCGGCAGTCTTTCCGAATTTGTTACGGAAGATATGTACAACACGACGCTTTCGTTTATCGTAGAATTCGACGTCGGCGAAGAAAGCAGCGTAAAAGTTTCTTTGAATATCGAAGTACTTGACGAAAACGTATACGTTACGCTTACGGAAAATCAGGATATTATTTTAAAAGATTCAACGGGCGAAAAGACGACGTTTGAATTGAACCTCGGTGAGGACTTGCAGAACGCTATGATAAATAAGGTTGTCTTAAACGACGAAGAACTCGAGTTTGCCGACGGAACCGTTACGATTTCCGATAATATGAAAAACGGAACTCACGGAAGTTGTAATTTAATCGTTTTAGCGGTAAAAGACGGAACGAACTATAAAGTGACCGTTCCCGTAACAATCGTAACGGAAAGTATTTCGACGTTTGATAGACTTAAAGAACTTGTAGGTATTAAGACGACTACGGATGCGGCGGATATTGAAAAAGGTAAAGGCAAGTATTACATTCTCGCAGAAGATATTAACGCAGTACAGTATTCTGCGGGGGCAGGCGGAAATATTACTAATCACGCAGGTTTTGCGGGAACGTTAGACGGAAGAGGTAACAAACTAATAGGCGGAACGACGGGCGGACACGGTTTGTTCGGAGGTTTATACGGCGGTACGATTAAAAACATAACGTTTGAAGGCGTTACGTACGGCGGCGGAAGATGGAACTCCTTGATAGCGAACAATATATTCGGTGCGACAATGGAAAACGTAACGATAACCGTTGCAAACGAACTCGATATGAGCGGAATAGACACCGACCTTACCGAAGCGGAATGGAACAACAGAGGTCTTATAGCGTTCGGACATACGCAAGGACTTAAAATGACAGACGTGACGATAGAAGCGAAAAACGCAAAACTGTTCACCTTATTCGGAACGGGGTCGCTTTCGTGCCAGAAAGGGCAATATACTTGCAGCAACGTAAACGTAACCGTTAAGGGACTCAAATATTTGGGCAGGACGAAAAATACCGACGGTACAAGCGTTGGTCTTGGTATGGACGAGGTTTCTAATCTAACCGTTACAATAGCGGAATAACCAATTAAACACTTACGGGCGGAAGCGGAACCGCTTCCGCCCGACAAAAAACAAAGAGGTACACAAAAACAAAGAGGGATATAAGATGAAAATATACGAAAAACCGGAAATGTACGCCGTATTGTTTGAAGAAGATACGAACGTATTTCTTAAATTATCGGTAGAGAACAACACTTATGACAATGACGGCGCCGATCTCGAAGATTGGGGCTTTTAAGGAGGGGATGAAAATGAGAAAGAGTAAACTGATTCGTCTCGCTTTCTTATGCGCGGCGTTATGCTTGTCTGTAACGTGCGCCGTTTTATTCGGCGGAGCGACGAATACCGTATCGGCGAGAGCCGAAGAAACGACCTCGTCTACGTTTGAGGTCGCTGTCGGAGCGTCTGTAAGACTTTCCGAAACGACAGGTTTGCGTTTTATGGTCAAAATGGACGAAACGCTTGCAACGAAAATCAAAGAAGACGACAATATCTCTTTAAAGATTCTTATTTCGCCGCAGCATTACTTTGATAAAATTACGGACGGAAATTATAAAAATCTTGAAAAGAAAGTCGAGATTACCATTGATAAAACCAAGATTTACGCAGGTTCGGGCGATTATAGCGGGTATTATCTCGCTAACGGAGTTCTTTCCGAGATAAAATCGCAGAACCGTCAAATAGAGTTTAACGCGGTGGCGTATTACGAAGAAAACGGCTCGATCGTATATTCGGCTATGCCCGAGGATAACAAAAGAAGTTTTTACTACGTTACAAACAAGGCGTTTATCCTCGGCGAACAACGCTACGCCGACCTGATTCTTTCGTTGGACTCGTATAGTTGGTACGGAAAAGCGGACGCACCCGTTTCCGTTACGACCGACAAAGAGTACGAGGCTCTCGCGGAGCGTATAAACAGCGGTGCTCTTGATTTAGACAATATGAACGTTACGGTTGAGGAGAGCGTAAACCGCACGACCGAAATAACCGTAAAGAAGTATAAATACGGCGATACAATATACGACAGCGAGCCGACGGACGCCCGTAAAGAGAGCGACGAAAACAACCATTACGTTTTCAACGGTTGGAAACTTGCGGCGAACTCTCTGACCGTGTACGAACCCGAGTTTACGGCAGTCGCCCATAGCGTTAAAGAGTGGAATACCGAAAACGCGGAATACGACGTTGCGATATGTTCTTGCGGGAAAACGCTTGCGGAAAAGTTCGATAAAGTTGTAACCGACGAAAGACAAGACGTTATTTTAACCGACGAAAGCAGAGCGATAACTCTTGGCGGGGTTTCCGAATACAAGTCGGTTAAGAGTATAAAATACGGCGACCTCGATTTAGGAACCGACTTAAATGCTCTTGGTACTCCCGAAGGAATAAACGACGCTATTCACGGCGAGCAGACTCTTACCGTAGTCGTTACGGATAATTACGATTTTGACCACACGATAGAAGTTCCAGTTACAATCGTGACGAAGAGCATTTCGTCGTATGACGAACTCGTAAATTGCGTAACGTATAAATCGGGTTATGCAACGGAATATCAAAAAGGCAAATATTTCACGCTTGCAAAAGATTTCAACATGAAGACGTATAGTACGGGCAGTTCACAGACGTGGGGTTCGGGTTTTGCGGGAACGCTCGACGGAAGAAATCATAGTCTTATCGGCGGAGATATGTGGAGCGGCGGTTTGTTCGGGGTATTAAACGGTGCGACCATAAAGAATATTAAATTTAAAGACGTTCAGGCAGGCGGAGCAAGTGGTAACAGAGTAGTGATTGCTCACCATATTAAGTCCTCGACGATTTCTAACGTAGAGATTTATATAACGTCTAAGACGGATATGCTTAATCAACAATACCTCAACAGTGTTGTCGCAAGAGGTCACGTTCAGGACTTGACTCTTTCGGACGTTCTTATCGACGCAACCGGTTCTAAATTGCCGTTTGTGTTTGGGGAAGGTGGGTTTGCCGCGAATATAACGAAAGCGACAAACGTTGTTATTAAAGCGGACGCTTTGGATTGTTTATTGATAGCAAATAACGTAAAGAAAACGTCTATCGACGGAATATCGGTTATTATTCGTCAAGCGTTGACTACAAATAATGATATTATTCTGAAAGACAAAGACGGAGATAAGACCTCGTTTACGGTCGATTTGGGAGATTACTCCGACTATACCGTAACAAACGTTGAGTTTGACGGAAACGTTGTGGAATTTAGCGGGACTACAATAACTATCACGGACGAAATGAGAAACGGAACTCATGGAGAAAACTCTCTTACGGTTACAGCCGTAAAGGGTAACGATACCGTTATATTAGCCGTTCCCGTGACGATGGTAACCGAAAGTATTTCAACGTTTGACGAACTCGTAAATTGCGTAACGTATAAAGCAGAGTATGCCGCCGAGTATCAGAAAGGAAAATATTTCATACTTGCAAACGATATATCGGTCACAGGGACGTATAGTAAATCGAGTATAAATTCAATTTGGTATTATGGGTTTGCCGGCACCTTAGACGGACGCGGTTATAGTCTTATCGGAGGACAAATGTATGGCGGCGGTTTGTTCGGAGTATTAAACGGCGCGACCGTAAAGAATATTAAATTCAAAGACGTTCAGGCAGGCGGAGCGAACGGTAACAGAGTTCTGATTGCCCAACATATAAAGGCGGCAACGATTTCTAACGTAGAGATTTATATAACGTCTAAGACGGATATGCTTAATCAACAATACCTCAACAGTGTTGTCGCAAGAGGTCACGTTCAGGACTTGACTCTTTCGGACGTTCTTATTGACGCGAGCGGCTCTAAACTGCCGTTTGTGTTCGGACAAGGCGGCGTAACGGCTAACATTAAAGCGACGAACGTTGTTGTAAGGGCTGACACTTTGGAGTGCTTATTGAAAGACGCAACCGGTACGATAACTACTATTGACGGAATCACTATCGAAAAAGCGTAACAAGTCAAAAGGCATAAGTTGCAGAAATAAAATACGGGCGGGAGAGAAACCGCTTCCGCCCGACAAAAAATAAAATTAAAGAGGTAAAATTATGAAGAAAAACAAAACGAAACTTTTGGCGCTCGGTCTTGCCGCGGCTCTTACCGTCGGTATGACGGTCGGATGCGGCAACGGCGACATCGGAAAAGAAAGCAACAACGGCGGCGGTAATAGCGGCAACAGCGGCGGCGGTAGTTCTATAACGACGCAAATTTCTATCAGACAGTTCGGCGGAACCGTCGCTTCCACCGATTGGCTTAAAGACGCCGTCGGTCGTTTTACTAAACTTAAAGAAAACGAAGAATACGAAAGCGGCAAAAAAGGCGTAAAAGTCGAAATTTCTACTAATAAAGACGGCAATTATCAAAGCGGAATTCCTGATTATGATATAGTCCTCGACGAAAACACCGCGAACGTTTACGATATGCAGACCCGTGGTTACATTGCCGAAATCGACGATCTCGTAAAAGGACTCGAGGACAAAATCGAGCCGCAACTTCTTCCGAAGTTAAAAGGCGCGGACGGCAAGTACTACGGACTTCCTCACTATTCTTACGACGTAGGCATTTCCTACAACAGAGACATATTCAAGGCGTATAATCTTTATATCGCCGCTCCGGAAGAAACGAAAGCCGTACCGTACGAGAGTGCTTTGCTCGGAAAATCGGTCAGATTCGTAACGAACGAAAACGCTAAAAGGTCTTGCGGACCCGACGGTATATATAACACTTACGACGATGGTCTTCCGTCTTCTTTGGAAGAGTTTATCGGTCTTTGCGATTATATCAAGAAACAGAAGAAGTTGAACCCGTTCTCGATGTGCGCTCTCGACAGCGGCGCGAACTATTCGTTTATGCTTATAGAAGCGTTGTGGTCGGGACTTGTCGGAACGGACGCAATGAAAGCGACTACTTGTAACTTCACGGAAGCGGAAGTCGAAGTGGTTAAGGACGGCGAACTTTCCTACAGCGGAGATTTCCTCAATACGGGTATCAAAGTTCCTCAGACCGAAACGGTCGTTCTCAACGACGAAAACGGCTACAAAATGTACGATATGTCCGCACGTTATTACGCTCTTTCCTTCCTTGAATTGGCGAAGAAACAGGGTTGGTTCAAAAACGAAGATATGACGAACCTTAAGGCTCAGGAAATCTTCGTACTCGGCGACAAGAATGCGTCAAACGACAATAAATGCGCGATGCTCGTAGATTCGACCTACTGGTACGGCGAAGCGGTAAGCAGCGGAAGTCTTAAAAAGTATAAAAATCTTTCGGGTAAAGACGCAGACGTCAGCATGATGCCGATGCCCGTACAACTTACGGGACAGGTTGCCGAAGGCAACGGAAAGAAGCCGACCGTAATAGACACGAGCGCGACGCTTTTCGTAAACAGCCGCGTAGAGAAAAACGAAGGCGTGTTCAATGCCGTAAAAGATTTCCTTAAATTCCTGTACACCGATGAAGAACTCAAAGCGTTCACCGAAACGAGTAACCTTACCATGAATCTTAAATATTCTTACGACGAGAGCAAACTCGGTTCGTTCTATGCAGGAATAAACGAGATAGAGAAGGCTGCGGGAGATAAAGTTTACGCTTCTTCCGACAATCCTAAGTTCTCAAAGAACCGTTCGGTATTTTCGCTTATCTGGGGCGGAAAACTCAACGGCGTAGCCGGAGTAAACGGGTATAAACTTCTCAAAGACGGAAAAACGGCTGCGGATATATTTGAAATGACGAGAAGGGATAAGATTTCCGATTGGAAAAATCTTGCATAAAAAATGAAAAACAAAACACATTCTGAAAAAACGACGTTCGGAATGACTCAGGCAAGGCGAAGAAAGTTGGGTTTTTATCTGGCTTTCATCGCCTTCCCTGTAATTCACTACCTCGTTTTTTACGTTTATATCAATTTTAATTCTATAATTCTCGCATTCAGAGACTATTATGTAGACGAAGTTTCACACAAACTGACGTTCGGATCCGCAGGCTTTGCGAATTTTGCCGAAGGGTTCAGGATTCTTAAAGAAAATCTGAGCGTTATAGGAACGTCGCTTCTTATGCTGGCGGTTCAGTTGTTCGCAATTACTCCGCTGGCTTTATTGTTTTCGTTCTACATTTTTAAAAAGGCGCCCGGCACGGAGTTTTTCAGAGTAATGCTTTTCTTGCCGTCGGTTTTGTCGGCAGTCGTTTTCGGCTTGTTGTACAGACATATATCGAACGACGTCTTGTCTTGGGTGCAAACGAAAGTATTCCATGCGGAAGAATCGGTTAAGTTTCTTGCCGACTCGAAAACGCAACTTACGGCGGTTATACTGTTCAACGTGCTTATGGGGTTTGGTATAAGCGTACTCACTTATTCGGGAACGATGAGCGGAGTAAACGTTTCTCTCATCGAATCTGCGGAACTCGACGGAGCAAGTCCTTTCAGAGAATTTATCGATATTGTTATACCGATGATTTGGCCGACGGTCGTTACGATGATGATCGTTTCGTTTTCGAGGGTGTTCACCGAGCAATGGCAAGTGTTTACGCTCTTGGCGTACAGTCCTGCGTCCAAAGTGAAAAACCTCGGATATTACCTGTATACAAGCGCGCTTGGGGGCGATTTCACGATAAACGGCGACAACCCGACTTATTCGGTTTTGTCTGCGATAGGGCTTATTCTTACCGCAATCGTTTTGCCGTTGACGCTCGTTATGCGTTGGGCCCTCAATAAATTCGGACCGAAAGCGGACTAACGGAGAGTATATGAATAAGAAGATTACACATAAAAAACACGACGGTAAAAAATCGATTAACCCGTTGTTCATAGTTCTCGGCATAGTTCTTATCGTCTACTCGCTGATTATGATTTTTATGCTTTTATGGGGTCTTAATACCTCTCTTAAAAGCGACAGCGACTATTTCGATTTGGGAAACCGTCTCGGATTCCCGAATCTGACGGACGAAGTGTTCGGAAGCAGGGAAGAGTTTTTACATTTCAAAAACTACAAACTCGTATTCGAGAATTTCAAGTACGGGAAAAACGTCAGTTATTATCGCGGAAGTACTTACGTTCAGCGGTCTACGAAAACGATGTTCGGGCTTATGATGGGTGTGAAAGACGCCGAGGGGCTTAACTACGAGTATTTCCCCGATTTATTGATTAACACTTTATTGTACGTCGGAGGCTGCGCTTTCGTTGCGGCGTTCGTTCCCGCTCTGACGGCGTATCTGACGGCAAAATACGATTTTAAGTTGAGCGGAATAATATTCGTTCTGTATACGCTTATGATGTGTATGCCGATAGTAGGCAATCAGCCGTCGCAACTTGCGTTTTTCAAAGGAACGGGGCTTTACGATACTATAATCGGAATGGTTCTGCAATGGGCAAGCGGTGCCGGTATGTACTACTTCGTCTACTATGCGTACTTTAAAGGGGTTCCCGAAACTTACAGAGAAGCCGCGAGTATAGACGGTGCCGGTGAAACGAGAATAATGTTCTCCATATATTTCCCGCTCGCGATAAAGATGGTTCTGACGGTTTTCCTTATAATATTCGTCTCGCTCTGGAACGACTATCAGAATCCGCTTATTTTTCTTCCGACGAAGCCCACCTTAGCGACTGCCGTATATTATATGACGAGTCTTTCGGCTGACAATAAGGAGTTATCGAAAGCGTTTGCGGAGGTTCCGGGCAAAATGGCGGCAAGTATGGTTCTTGCGTTGCCTATACTCGTACTTTTTATTCTTGCGAAAAACAAACTTATGGGAGATATTTCTCTCGGCGGTATTAAAGAGTAAACAAAATCAAGAGGTAATGATGAAAAATATCAAAAAGAAGTTACTTATCACGTTAGCGGCAGTCGTTGCCGCCTCGTCAGTGGCCTTTGCAGGAATATCGCTTAACAAAGCGATTGCTGCGGACAACGTTGCCGAGTCGCTCGTCGTGTTAAAAACGACGTACATGCTCGGCGACACGTTAGACGTTCCGTCGGACGCGTCCGTGAAATACAACGGAGCGGAGTATTCGGTTGAAAAGTGTTATCTGATTAAACCGAACGGAAACGCAATTGTCGGTAGGAGTTTTTCTCTCGACGTCGTCGGAGAGTATAAACTTGTAACGGAAGCGACCGTTCAAGGTAAAAAAATATCGGCTTCGGAGGCCTTTATGGTATGTAAGGAATACTATTCCGTGAGCAAGGAAGGTTCCTCGGTTTATTACGGAGAACTGAACGATTCCTACAAAAAGAAGGGAATGAATTACGGCGTCGTTGCGGATCTTACAGAGGGCTCTACTCTCACCATAGCGGAACCCCTCAACGTTTACGCGGCAAAGAAGGTCGATTTGTTTACCTTCAATATTGCCAGAATGGACACTGCCGTAAGTTATCTGAGCCTTCGCCTTACGGATTGTTACGATCCGAGCATAGAAATCGATTTGCAGTATTATAAGCCGAACAATATTTGGGAGACCTATATGAAAGCGGGTCCCAAAGGCGGCGGATTAGTCGGTTTGTTAGCCAACGATAACGGTCAGTATTCTATCGGCGACAAATATTATTCGAGAGGCGTTTCGGGGGCTTCCGTCCGCGGAAACAGACCCGTGAACGGCAATTACAACAACATTACCGTTTCGTTCGAATACACCGACGATGACAAGATAAGAATCTGGACGAATACTCCGGAGACCGACGACGGTAACCCTGACGGCGATTTCAGACTTGTAACCGAAATAAACAATGACAGACTTTACAGCCAGAAATTCAACGGGTTTACTACGGGAGAGGTTATTTTATCCGTAACCGCCACGGGTTTCAACAACATAAATACCGCGAGGATAGAAATCGGAAATATTCAAGGCAGAAAGAACGAGCAGTTGGATAAATTCGGAGCGTATCGCGACGCGACCGCTCCCGATATAAAGATTTCCGCCGCCGAAACGGATAAGAAAATATTCGCAGGGGTGGAAGCGAAAATTCCCGAGGCTGTCGCATACGACGCAAGCGGACTTAAAAACGACGTGGATTATACCGTATGGTACAATTATAACGACGTCGGCTCCAAAAGGGCTATAACCGTACGCGACGGTAAATTTTTACCGACGGAAATGGGATCGTACACGGTCGAATACAAAGCCGAGGACGTTTACGGCAACGAGTCTAAAAAATTGCTCGAACTCGTTGCGTTCAAAAATTCCGACGTCGGAATTTCCTTGGATATTGACGAGAAACTGACGACGGCTGAAGTCGGTTCTTCGGTAAATCTTGCGAATTATACCGTAAACTCGGTATGCGAAAAATACGACGCTAAAATTCTTATTACTTCGCCGAGCGGAAAAACCGCGGATATTACTTCTTCGGCTCAGGCGTACAATCTCGAAGAAGTCGGCAATTATACCGTCAGATACGAGTATTCCGACGCTTATTACGACGGAGAATACGAATATACGTTTGCGTCCGTCGCAGCGGATAAAGCCGTTTTCGAAAGAAGAAGTATACCCGTTCCCGAGTATTATATCGAAGGGGCGACGTATTCGGTTGAAAACGTCGGAGCGTATCGTTACAGTGCGGCAGGCAAGGAACTTGCAAACGTTAAGGCGTTTGCGAGTTATGACGGCGGAGAGTATAAAGAAATATCCGCAGACGGTTTCAAAATCGGAAAAGCGGCGACCGTAAAATTAAAACTTGCGGAAGTCGGAAACGAAGGCAACTATATCGAAAGCGACGAAGTAAAAGTAGTTGACGTCGGATACAACGGTGATCTCGACGTTGCGAAGTACTTTACGGGCGATTTTAATGGCGTCGCTAAAAACGATTATACCGTATACACGTCAACCAAAAACGGAACGGCGGCAATGAAATTCATAAATCCGTTGCTCGTCTCGAATTTCTCGTTCACGTTTTCCGTCGATAAAGACGCCGCGGTCGGCGGAGTCGATTTGATTCTCAGAGATTATTACGACAGGACGAAATCGGCGGTTATTTCGCTTAACGACGGAGACGGCGAGGCGAAGAGCGTATCCGTAAACGGAACTTCGTATACGATGGCAGAAAGTTGGAAGGGCGTAACTTACGAAATCACCTGCGACGGAACCTCGGTTCGTTTCAACGGCGTGACGGCGAAAGTCGATTTGGGACTGCCGACCGATTTATGTTTGTTCGACGTGAGATGCCGTTCGGTTGTGAAGGGATTTTCGATTGACGTCGCGGCTATTTGCAACCAACCTTTCGGCTCGCAGACGTACGACGACGTAAAACCGATGGTTTCGGCAAAACTTCCGCCGATGGTTGTTTCCGTAAACGACGAGCATATAACGGATATTCCGTTAGTTGCGGACGTTCTGTCCCCCTCGGCTAACAAATGCCTTCTGACAGTGTTCTATATCGCGTCTGACGACGCAGACGTGGAAGTGTTCGGCGACGTAAACGGCACGCCCGTAAGGGAATTGTCCGCGGATAAAAACTATACGATTAAATTTACGAAATACGGAACGTACACGTTTACTTATTCTTATACGGACGGCTCGGGCAAGACGGGAGAACTGCAACAACTTGTTTACGTCTACGACCTCGTTGCTCCGACCATAAGATTCAAAAACGAACCGACTTCCGTTATAGGCGTAAGCGTCGGTAAAGAAATTGCGGCGTTGGAAGTTATTGCCGAGGATAATCTTACGAAAACGGAAGATCTGGAAATCTGGACGGTGGTTTACGACGAAAGAGGCAGATTTATATCCGCAACGCAAAACGGTAGTTACGTTCTTAAAGAAAAAGGAAGATATACCGTCTATATTCACTGTAAAGATGAAGGCGACAATACGTCAAGCGTTAAATACGAAGTATATGCGGGGTAAAACTATATGAAAAAAATAATTAGTCTTTTATTGGTTCTCATGCTTTTTGTCTCTCTGGCGGCGTGCGGAAATAAGGATAACGAGAGCGTCGGAGAAAGCGTTTCCGAATCGGCTTCCGTTTCCGTTCCCGAACAGAACGAGAAAGCAAGCAACAGATACAACGAAGATTCGGAAAAATGGACGAAAACACATCACTTTGAAAGTAAGGAAAAGGACGGATATATCGTTAAAAACGGAGTTTCCGAATATAAAATTCTTCTTCCTACGCTCACGACGTATACGACCTTTGCCCGTGACGAACTCGTCAGATTTTTCAAAGAGGCAACCGGCGTAACGCTCGAATGTGTGTCCGACGAGTCCATATCGCATACGACGGACGGCAAATACATCTCGCTCGGAGATACAAACGCTTTTAAAACGAGCGGACTTTCCGTCGATAAATCGTCGCTCGGAAGAGACGGCGTTCGCATACTCACGAAGGACAATACCGTCTATATCGTCGGCGGAGCGGACAACGGCGTTTTATACGGCGTTTACGATTTCCTTAAAATGAATTTCGGCTTCGAGGTTTATTATAAAGACTGTTACGATCTCGATACGGGCGTTAAAGAAGTAAAACTTCGCGATTACAACGTAACCGATATTTCGGATATTCCTTGGAAGGCAAGAGTAGGCATTTTGCAGTGCGAGACTCAGGATACGGACGATTATATGTTTGCGTATCGTATGAGAACGACGGATATGCTCGAGGACTTGATGGTTCCGATACACGAGGAACTCGGCAACAAGGGTTCCGCTTCCGACAGACTTCACAACAGTTTGTTCTATTTGCCCGCAAAGCAGTATAAAACCGAACATCCCGATTTTTATTCCACTCAGGGCGAGCAGTTGTGCTATACGGCTCACGGCAATGAGGAGGAATACGAGACGATGGTCGATATTTGCGCGCAGAAAGTCGAGCAATCGCTCGAATGGTACCCCGTTACCATGAATACCGTTCATATCGGTATTATGGATAACTGGCAGAGTTGTCAGTGCGACGCATGTAAGGCTTTTGCCGCTTCGCATAACGACGCCGAATCCGCGGCTGTGTATAAATTCGTTCAGAAAATGGCGAGAAAGGTCGTCGATTGGATGAATCTTCCCGAAAACGAGGAATATAAACGCGACGATTTGCATTTTCCCTTCTTCGCTTATCAGTGGACGCTTAAACCGCCGTTCGAAATAAAGGATGACAAGGTAATAATCGCAGACGATATCGTCCCCGACGCAGATCTTAAAATCAAGCCGTTCAACGCTTTCAGTTCGTTTGACTTCGGCGTACGCATGGACGAGCCGTCGAACGCAGAGCAAATCGAATATGCGACTCAGTGGGCGCAGTACGTTTCTGACGGTTGGTCGTGGACTTACGGCTGTTTCTTTAACGATTATTTCTGTTTCTACGATCCGTATTCGTTCTATGACGATTATTATAAATGGCTTTACGAGCAGAAATATCAGTTTACTTTCGCTCAGTTCCACAGCCGCCAACGCGGTGCCGACACGGGGTTTTATACTCTGGCGAATTACGTGACGTGTAAGTTGACGTGGAACAGTTCGCTTTCCACGGCGGACCTTATCGACGATTACTTCAACGCTATGTATTCCGACGCGGCAGAGGCGATGAAAGAGGTGTTCTACGAATGCAGAATCTGGTTCGCCGAGGCGCATGAAAGAGAGGGCTGGGGCTGGAGTTCGAACCAACTTCAACCTACGACGAAAACGAACCTCATTTCGCTCGGTTTCGTCAATACCTTGTTTAATAAACTTGACAAGGCATACGCGGCAATAGAAAAATACGCAAAAGACGAAGCGACTTATTCTAAACTCAAAGAGCATATCGATATAGAATGGCTTTTCCCCGCGAAATGTGCGATAGGTTTGTATTCGAATCAATACGACGTAAGCGAAATTAAACCGAAATTCAAGTCGCTTTGCAATTCGCTCGGTATTACCAAGGTTGCCGAAAACGCTCCCATAGAAAGTTTTCTGGATACATTTTAAGGAGTGAAGATGAAGAATAAAATTAAATTGTTGGTTGTATTATCCGTTTTTATTATTCTTTGCTTGTCGGCGTTTACGTTGACAGGGTGTAAAGATAAGGGAAACGAAAGCGATAACGGTAGTTCGGAACCGAGTTCGGTTTCGACTCCGACCTCGACCTCGGCGTCCGAAAACGCAAACTTTCTCGAATTGTCTAAAAGTACCGTCAGTCTCGTATACGGCGAGTCTGCGGTAGTCATTGCGAGATATAAGGACGAAAGCGGGAAAACGCTCGGTTGGAAATCGTCCGACGAATCGGTCGCGACGGTTGAGGACGGTTTGATTGTCTCGAAAGGACTCGGAAACGCCGTTGTTACGGCGACGTACGGAGATTTAAAAGCCGAATGTTCCGTTTCCGTAATTTACGGGGATTATCAGCCGGTTCTTACGGTTGACCATTTGGGCGACGAGTTGAATCTTCTCAAAGGCGACGTGTACGGTATCGTATCACGCGTCACGTTTAACGGTATGAGTTACGATTGCGATTTATCCGCGGAAATATCGGACAACACCGTAGCCGTCTTTGAAAACGGCGGAATCAAAGCGTTGAAAAAGGGAGAAACGGAAGTCACCTTAAAGGGAAATTGGAATAATTTCGACACTCCCTTAATGAAAAAAACGTTTTTGCTTAAAGTTACCGAAGACGACGTAGTTATGTATATGTCCGTAGAGAGGAGCGGCGAAGCGGCGGAAGTGACGGACGAAGTCAACCTTTCCGTCACGGATTCTTTCGAGGGCGAAACGTATATAAACGAAGCGAACGTAAATTTCTTCATCAGCGAAAACGGAGTCGAAAAGTCGGGCAGTCTTACGCTTACGAGCGGACAGAACGTCGTCGATTTTAAGGGTAACTCCATAACCGCCAAAGGTATCGGCGAAGCGATAATAACAGCCGAGTATACAAATGAGAAAGGGGTAGTTTACACGAAAGAATTGACCGTTAAAGTCGATTGTCCCGTCGTAACGTACGACAGACACGTCGAGTGGACGGACAACACTCTTAAAAGCGTGCTTGACTATTTCGATGACGGAGCGGTTATTCTGGCGGCGAAACAAGGTTCGAGAGATTTACAACATACCAAGAGATTGTTGACGGGCGTAGTCTTTAACGGTGACGCTACGGAGCCGATAGAGATTAAGACGAACAAGGGAGGATATCTCTTCGAGGATATTTACGGCTGTAACGTATTGCTCACGGACGATAATTTCTTGTCTACGCTGACTCTCGGTTCGGGCATTAAGAATAAATACTACGCTCTCGGCGGCGATATCGGTTCGGCAGATTCTCCGATAGATATGGCGAATCAGAAAAACGCGACCGATACGTCCAACTTTGCGGGAGTTTTCGACGGAAGAGGGCATACCGTGTACGCCGCGACTTACGATAACGGAATATTCGGCGGTTACGGTTACGACGCGGTTGTAAAGAACGCCGAGTTCGTTATAACCTTTAAGTCCTCGACCGCGTGCGGAATCACCTCCGATAAAGGTCGTTGGGCGAAAAAACCGCAGATGAGAGCGACGATTGAGAACGTTCATATCGTAACGACTAATTTCGGCGAGAACAACCACGTTATAGCCGAATTCAAAGCGGAATATCTCAAAATGAAAGACGTACTCGTCGAAGTAAACGGCGCGGAAAATCTCGCCGATTTCGACGGAAGAGACAACGTAGGCGTTTTATTCGGGGTCGATATAAGTTATTACGCACTTATGATGGCGAACGCGGGACTCGATTGCTTCGATAACGTCCGCGTAGTCGTGAACAAGTTTTTGCCCATGGCTAACGGAAGCAACTGGACGAAATCGAAGTTCCTTAATTTTGCGTTGAACGACGAAGCCGAATTCGGAAAGGTTACGAGGGTTTCCGATAATCGCGATGCCGCAGATTATTGCGTCGTTACAGGCGTCGAAAGACATTCGGAATGGCTTAAAGATATTATTTATGCAGGTGATAGTACTCAGCCCGACGGATATAAACATATTCAATGTATAACGTTCTGTTACGGAGCGAAAAAACTTGAAAACGGCGGCATTTATCGCTACAACACTAAGGAAGACCTTAAAAAAGCAGGCGTGACGCAGGTCGGCGATTGGATAGTCGAATAAAAAATGACAAAAGCAATAGTAAAATTACGCTCCCGTTTAAACGGGAGCGTAAAAATAGAATTAAAGGCGGAAAAGCCTTTTGAAAAAATAAAAGTCGTTATACAAAAAGACGGAAAAGCCGTTTTTTCAAACGACTACGCGATTTTACCGACAGATTTTTTTGTCGGCGATTTTCGTGTAGAAAATCCTTTGATATGGTCGCTTTCCGACCCCGAATTATATGAGTATCAGATTGAAATCGCATACGCCGACGGCGAAAAAGAAATGGTTTTCGGCAGATTCGGATTTCGCGAAATAGGCGAGAACGGCAAGAATATCACCATAAACGGCAAGCCCGTTTATATCAGAGGATATATAAGAGGAGCGAAGGCTCACGACCACGCGAATCTGCTCGGTCTGCCGCTTAAAGATTTCTACCTTAAAAATCTGAGACAGGCTAAGAAATTCGGCTTCAACTACGTGAGATTTCACTCGGTCGTTCCAGAAGATGAACTCTTCGAGGCGGCGGACGAGGTCGGTATGCTCGTTCACGTCGAACTTCGCCCTCCTCACGATATATACAACAACTTAGAGGAAATGGTCACGACGGGCAACGCGATAGTTCCCGAAGAATTTTTGGAAGAAACCGTCGATAAATGCTTCAATCACCCCTCTTTCGCCGTCTATTGCATAGGCAACGAGATAAAACGGGCGAGTGAGGACGACATTCGAAAAATCAGAGAAAAAATCGACGAACTCGACGGAACGAGACTTTTCCTCGACACTTGCGCGTGGGGAAAGAACAATCGCCCGAACGTCGATATGGACGTTCAGCATCTGAGTTATTATTTCCCGTACGGCAAGCACGCGGGTATGTACGACGACACCGAAAATCTTCTCGCGGCGAACGTTGACGAAAACGAGCCGATGAAAGTCGAAACGGAAAATTGCGAAATCGTCAGAGATTTGTATTTTAACGTTCCGCTTCTCGCTCACGAGGTGTGCCATTATACGGCTTTAAGAGATTTTTACTCGCTCAAAGAGAAGTTTTTAAAAAGCGGAGCGGAAATGCCGTGGTGGATAGACGAGGAAATTAAACTCATAGAGTCTAAGGGCTTTAAAAATTCTTTCGCCGAAATGTTTAAGGCGAGCAAGCATTTTCAGTTTATCTGTTGGAAAACGGCTTACGAGGAAATGCGGAAAAGCGTGCTTTTGGGTGGTTTCCACTTCCTGCAATTCGCCGATACCGACGCCTACGAGAACTCCAACGGCGTGGTCGATTGCTTCGACGACGAAACCTGCGTGAAACCCGAAGATTTCCTTAAATTCAACGGCGACAGGGTTTTGGTCGCGGAGTTGAAGACGAGAAATTATTATTGCTCCGACGAAATAACCGTTCCCGTATATTTTTCCAACCTCGGCGAGGACTCGGAAACGAGGGCGAACCTTAAAATTTCCGTAGAAAAAGACGGTAAAAGTTACGCCGAGTGTTTTATGAAAAACGTAGACGTGTCGAGAAAGGGCGTTTACAGACTTTGCAAGGCGAAAATAACTCTTCCCGAAAGTTGCGGCGTATACTCTTTGAAAGTAGAACTTACGACTAAAAACGGCGTTTACTCGGAGAACGAGTGGTCGCTGTGGGTGTACGACAGACAGTCGAAAGAGACCTATAAGGAATTCGTTTCATACGACGACGGCGAGGCGGTTATCACGGACGATATCGAAAAGGCGTTCGCCGCTCTCGGAAAGGGAGAAAGGGCGTGCCTTGTATATCGCTCGGGGTGGACGAGGCATCTCTTAAACCCCGATATGAAAAACCCGAAATACGCCTTTAAGGCGAGTTGGAACAGGTTTAAACCGGTTATTTGGGACAGGGGGACGAATTTCGGCGGCATAAACGACAAAAACGTACTGAACAAATACGGTTTCCCGTGCGAAGATTACTACGATTTTAATTACGGCGAGATAAGCGAAGATTGCGACAAAATCAATCTCGACGATTTCCCCGCCAAGGCGAAAATACTCGTTTCGGGGATAGACAAGAGTTCGAGAGACCGTTTCGACGCGTATAAAGACGCTTACAATCTCCCCGAACTCATGCCCGACAGAACGCTCAGAAACTACGCATATCTGTTTGAAATAAAGGTGGATAAAGGCAGTCTGCTCGTCTGCGGACTTAGCCTCACGGGGCTTGACGAAAACGAGCCGTCGGCGGTCGCAATGGCTGAATTTATCAAAAAATATATAAAAAGCGAAGATTTCAAGCCGGAAAACGGTTTAACTCTCGAAGAATTAAAGGCTTATATGGCGAAAGCGGCTGAAAAACCCGTGAGAGAGAGGACTATGACTCAGTTCTGGGAACTCGACGACGCTCCCGTTGAAAGCCCCGCGTTCTGGCGTGAGGCGAAAGAATATCTGAAATAAGAGAACGACTTTGAAAGAACTAAAACTAAGGTATAAAACTCCCGCCGAGAGAACAAACGAGGGGTGGGAACAATATTCTTTGCCGATAGGCAACGGCTACGGCGGGGCGAGCGTTTTCGGCGGATACGACGAAGAACGTATTCAATTTACGACTAACACGTTCGCAAACACTTTCCGCCAAGGCGGTGTGTCGAATTTTCTCGAACTTTTTATCGATTTTAACGACAAAGCGGAAAATTACGAACGCAGTCTCGATTTAAGGACGGGTATTGCATCTTCCGAATACCTTTCCGATTTCGGGAAGACCGAGAGAAAAGCCTTTTTCAGTTACCCCGACAACGTTTTCGTCTATTCTGTCAGAACGGAAAAACCGAAAGATTTGCGTGTAAAAATCAAGATACCCTATCTCGGCGACAGACCGCTTTCGGACGGCGGCAGAACGGGCGAGGTCGTAACGTGCGGCGAAGAAATCGAGGTTTACGGAACTCTCCCGTCGAGAGACCTTAAATATGTGGCGAAAGTCGCGGTTGTGACCGACGGCGAAAAGAGATGCGAAAACGACGAAATAACGGCGATAAACGCCTTATACGCCCACATTTACGTTGTGTTCGACACTTCTTACAGGCTTTGCCCCGAGGCGTTTTCAACTCATAAGGCGGTGGGCGAAGACCCGAAAGAAAAGGTTTCGGCTCGGCTCGGAAACGCCTTGAAACTCGGCTGCGACGCCATTCTAAGACGACATATCGAGGACTTCTCGTCTCTCATGAACAGGGTGGAATTCGACCTTAAAGGCAAGGACGACGGCAGAACGACAGACGAACTTTTAAACTCTTACAGGGCGGGCAATTCCGAACCGTACTTGGAAGAGATTTACTATCAGTACGGCAGGTACCTGCTTATTTCTTCGTCGAGAAAAGGAACGCCGCCCGCCTCGCTTCAAGGGGTGTGGACGGTACACGACAAATCGCCGTGGGGAAGCGGCTTTTGGCATAATATCAATATTCAGATGAACTATTGGCACGCTTTTTCGGCAAACATAGCCGAGTCGTTCGACGCTTACGCAGACTTTTTCAAGGCATATCTTCCCGAAGCGGAGAAAAACGCAAAGGCTTGGATAGCGGAGACCAACCCCGAAAACCTCGACAATCCCGACGGCGACTGCGGTTGGATAGTCGGCACGGGCGTGTTCTGTTACGAGGTCGAGGGCAAAAACCCGAACAGCCATTCGGGGCCGGGAACGGGCGGGCTTACCGCTAAAATGTTTTACGACGCCTACGACTTTACCCGCGACGAGGAGTTTTTGAAAAATTACGCTTATCCCGCGGTACACGGCATGGCGAAGTTTCTGAAAAAGACTTTAAGAGACTACGACGGCAGAAAACTGTGTTCGTTTTCGGCTTCTCCCGAGCAGATTTTGTCGGGCGAATGGGTGAACGAGCATAAATATCAGCAATATTATCACACGGTCGGCTGTTCTTTCGACCAACAAATGGTAAAGGAAGTTTTCGAGGACGACCTGAAACTGTCCGAGGTTCTCGGAATTTCGGACGAGGTTACACGCTACGAAAGAGAAAATATAAACTCGCTCGACCCCGTAAGGGTAGGTTATAGCGGACAAATCAAGGAATACGACGAGGAGCACTTTTACGGCGAGATAGGCGAAGCGAAACACAGACACCTGTCTCAACTCGTCGCTCTGATGCCGGGCGAACAGATAACGAGCGATACTCCCGCAACTTTGGACGCGGCGAAGATAACGCTCGATTTCCGCGGCGACGAATCGACGGGTTGGGCTCTCGCTCACAGGCTTTGTTCGAGGGCGAGAACGGGCGAGGGCGACCACGCCTATATATTATTGAAAAACCTTTTGAAAACGAGAACTCACCCGAACTTGTGGGATGTTCACCCGCCCTTTCAGATAGACGGTAATTTCGGGGCGACGGCGGGAATGACGGAAATGCTTTTGCAGAGTCACGGCGGTTATATCTCCCTTCTTCCGTCGATACCGAAAGAATGGGAAAACATGAGTTTCAAGGGCTTGAAAGCGAGAGGAAATTTCGAAGTTTCGCTCGATTATAAAAACGGAATTATAGAAAATTGCGAAATAATTTCCCGTAAGGGCGGGCGAATAACGCTTTATTACGGCGGCGAAACGAACGGAATAACCGTTTGCCGCGGCGGCGAGAAAATACCCGTAAAACGTATCGACGGCAAGGTTTCGTTCGATACTACGGTGGGCGAAACTTATCGTCTATCGGGCTTTAAAAAGCGAGTTAATCGACTTATAGCGGGAGATTTTACGGCAAAATGGCAAAACGGCGGCGTTAAACTCGAATGGAAAACCGACGGAAACGAATACGACGTTTTCAGAGCGAAAGAAAGCGAAACGCAGTATGCGTTTATAGGGAAATCGAAAAGCGGCGAGTTTATCGACAAAGAATACTCAAAGAACAACAAAGCGAGACTTACTTATAAACTTCTTTTGTCGGGAAGCGATAAAAGGGGTCGAGGAAACGGAGCGACGGCGGTTTTAAACCCCGCGAGCGAACTCGAAAAAGAGAGGTACGCTTACAGATTTAAAGTGAACAACTTAAATATAAATACGAAAAAGTGACGATTATGAAAGAGATTATGAAATTCCCCGCGGCGGGGCAGATTGCAGCGAAGGGTTATCCCGGCGAAATGATTAAATACACGATTGACAAGCAGTTCTCCGACAGGGATTTGTGGAAACTCACCGTCAATCAGTTCAGAACAAAGCCCGACGGCGAGGACGGCGGCTGGCGAGGCGAGTTTTGGGGTAAACTCATGCGTGCGGCTTGCCTTACATACAAGGCGACGGGAAACCGCAAACTTTACGCCGAAATAACCGAAAGCGTAAAGGATATGCTTACGACCGAGGAGAAAAACGGCAGATTTTCAACTTACGAATTGCAGTACGAGTTCAATGCGTGGGATATGTGGTCGAGAAAGTACGCCATGCTCGGATTCCTTTATTATATCGAAATATGCAAAAACAAGGTTCTCGTCAAAAGAATTACGAAAGCCCTCAAAAAGCATGCCGATTATATAATGAAGAAAGTGGGCAAGGGCAGGGGTAAGGTTGAAATTTACGACACGACCAATATTTACGGCGGTATGAATTCCTGTTCGATTTTAGAGCCGTTCGTGAAACTTTACGAACTTACAGGCGAAAAGAAATACCTCGATTTTTCGGAATATATCATAAGTACGGGCTTTTCAAAGGATCAGGATATAATAAGCCTTTGCAGAACGAAGGAAAAATTCCCCTTTGAGTTCAATCATACAAAAGCCTACGAGATGATGAGTTGTTTTGAGGGGCTTTTGGAATATTACAAGGCAAAAGGCGACGAAAATGACTTGAAGGCGGTCGTAAATTTCGTAGATATGGTGCTTGAAAGCGATTACACGGTTATCGGAAGTTGCGGCTGTACCCACGAACTTTTCGACAATTCGACCTTGAAACAGACGGAATATTCCGAGGGCGTTATGCAGGAGACCTGCGTTACCGTAACGCTTATGAAACTCTGCGCGAAACTTCTCGCCGTGACGGGCGATTCAAAATATGCCGACGTAATCGAAAGGTCGGGTTATAACGCCCTTTTCGGTTCGGTGAACAGCGAAAATCAGACGATGAAACGCGCATTGGGAATAGTATGGAAAGGCAAAGAGGCTATACCCGTTCCGCACGAACCATTCCCGTTCGATAGTTACAGTCCCCTTTGTTTAGGTCAGAGGGCAAAAAAAATCGGCGGATTCAGAGTTATGGGAAAAAGGTCGTACGGCTGCTGCGCGGCGATAGGCGGAGCGGGAACTGCTATTTTCGGCTTGGCGGCGATTTGTCGCGGCGAAAACGGGTATTTCGTCAACCTTTATAACGACGAAACCTATTCGGGTGAGTCGGACGGCTCGAAAATAACGGTCAAGGCGAATCTCTACAAAAAAGGCGAAGCGAAAATAACGGTGAAAACGAGCGGAGAAACGACCCTTTACTTGCGTATTCCCAAGTGGACTAAGGGCTTCGCATTATCGGTAAACGGCGAAAAAATCGGCTTTGCGGAAGAAAAAGGCTACGCCGTCGTTAAGGTCAAAAACGGCGATAAGATACTCGTTTCGATGCCGATGAAAGTCGAGAGAAAGGTTTTAAACGGCAAGGTTGAGTTTGAAAGAGGCCCCGTCGCCCTCGCAAGAGACGAAAGGTTCGGCGAAGATTTAAAAGCCCCCGTCGCTGTGCCGAAAATATCGGGCGGAACGGTCGCGAAACTCGTTAAAAACGATAAATTCTACACGAACGAAACTGTAAAAATCAAAACCAAGGACGGCGAAATAACGCTTTGCGACTATTCGTCCGCAGGCAAAAATTACGACAGCGAAAACTGCAATATGTCCGTTTGGAACGAAATAGGTTAATTTAAAAAGGGTATAAAAGGAATGAAAATCATAGCCGTACAGATAGACCTCGGAAGACAGAAAGAGCGGTTCGATTTTATAAAAAGTTTTGTCGATAACGCGAAAAAGTCGGGCTATAACACGATTATTCTGTATTTGGAGTGTTCAATAAGAACAAAAGTCACCCTGTTTTTCGACGAGGACGACACCTATTCTATGGACGAAATCAGAGAGATTGCGGACTATATCGAGTCGAAAGGACTTCTCGCTATTCCCGCGTTCGAGAACTTCTACCATATCGAAAAATTACTGCAATATAAAGAAGCCGCGAGCCTTTCCGAATTTAAAGACGAGAGGACGGAAGGCAGAGGTTGGTCGCCCGAACGGTTTAAACGCGGTTCGGTCGGCTGTACGTCGAATCCCGATTTCAATAAATTTTTCGACGCCTATATTACGGAAGTATGTTCGGTGTTTCACGGGAAATACGTTCACATGGGGTTGGACGAAGTTTTCGAGTTCGCGGAGTGTCCGAGATGCAAGGCTCGCCTTAAAACGGGCGTGACGAAAAAGGATATATTCTTCTCGCAGGTTATACACAACTATGAACTCGCGAAAAGCATGGGCAAAACGATGCTTATGTGGGACGACTTTTTCGAGTATTACGATATAGTCGAGGGTCTCCCGAGAGATATAATTCTTTGCCATTGGAATTACGGCTTTATCGGTTCGGAGACGAAAGGACATTGGACGAATAGAGTCAGGAAAGATTGGCTTTCGATTTACGACCGCTTGGGCTTCGAGTATATTTTCTGCGTGTACGGAAGCAACGCTTCTTCGACTTATAACGTTGATACTATGACGAGTTACGCGTCGAAACATAAACCGCTCGGGGCGATTTTAACGATATGGGAAAGAGCGGCGAGTTTTTACAACGGAATTTATCCGCTCATAGCCCTTTGCGGGAAACTTTGGAACGGACAAATCAAAGGTTTCGACGACAGAGTGAAAATTTACGAAGAGGTAACGGGCGATAGGGAAATCGCCGAACTTTTGCTGAAAACGCAGGTTCTGACCTCGTGTCTTATCGGTACGAATATCGGCGAGAAAGCCGAGGACGACAATTCCGTCAAAATGATTTACAGAGAAGTTTTAAAGGAGTTCGTCGGAAAATTGCGTAGTTTCC